>NZ_JBLVOM010000011.1:0-13344 GCF_053543775.1 Acinetobacter endophylla
TTGAAGAAATTAATTTAAATATTTTCATTAACTTATCATTTTTACACCAACGATTATATTTTTTAAAGATTGAGTTATACGAACCAAATTCTTTAGGCAAATCACGCCATGGGCAGCCTGTTCTTATTCTATAAAGTATTGCTTCGACAAAATTTCTCAAATTAGATTTGAAATAGATATCAAAATTTCGGAAAATAGAAAGTAACTTAGACCAGTGTTGATCATTCAGCATTGTACGAGGCATAGCGAGAAGTAAATTTAGTTTGGCGATTAAATTTTACTTTCTCGCTATTTTTTTGAACAGAAAATGTCAACAGACCCTAAAATGATTCCAACAAATACTTACCCTCGTAAAAATAAGCTCTTGTTATAGTAATTTCAGCCAAACCTGATGAGGATATTAAGATGCCTAGAGGTGACAAATCAGCCTATACCGATAAACAGAAACGGCAGGCTGAACATATTGAAGAAAGCGAAAAAGAACGTGGTCGTTCTGAGGAAGAAGCCGAACGTATTGCCTGGTCGACGGTCAATAAACAAGACGGCGGTGGCAAGAAAAAGAAAACGTCCCACTAAATAGAATTCATGTCGATGAAAGTATGGGACAGATACAAAGACCCTCTATAATTAAATTATAGAGGGTCTTTTACCATCAGCTTTAAGTAATATTTTCGATACGCTGCTGAGTCCATGCTGGCCAGAGCTTTTCCAGTGTTTGTTCAAATTTTGCATTTTCGGTTCGCCATTTTGGATTTTTGTCCTTATCAATAATCAGTGCACGAACGCCTTCAATAAAGTCGCCCTGCTCTAACCAGACATCTTGTAAGTCCCGTTCCAGCTGCATGCATTTTTCTAGCGACAAATTCTGTCCAGCTTGCTGTAACTTCAGGCTGGTTTGCTTGGCCATAACCGGACGCTGCTGCAAAATGGTTCGCATCTTATTGGCCCAGTCCTGATCAGTTGAATTACTTGTATGAGCAAGACTCTGTTCAATCTCCTCCAGGTGTTGATAGCCAAAATGCTGATTAATTAGATCTGCACGTTTTTGCAGCTCACTTTCCACCGGATGCGTAATATAGGAACTAATGATCTTTTGAATCTCAATCGGGTTTAATACCGGTGCTGCAATCAATGCTGCTTCTAATTCAGCAAAACGCTCACTCGGCACATGATAATCCACCAGATCCAGATACAGCGCATCACTGCTACTGATTTGCTCACCAGTCAATGCCATATAGACACCGACTTCATCCAGTCGGGACAGAAAATGGGTAGCACCGACATCGGGGAAAAAACCAATCGCAGTTTCTGGCATGGCAAAACGTGATTTTTCACTCGTAACTTTGATATGACAGGCTTGAGCCAATCCAAAGCCTCCGCCCAGTACATAGCCATCCATCATCACGATCACGGCCTTTGGAAAATTACGCAAGGTGCTCAGCATCTTATATTCAGTGGCAAAAAAATCCTGATATTGGGTATTGCCGGCCTGATAGCTGTCATACAGATAGCGGATATCTCCTCCGGCACAGAACGCCTTGGGACTGTTGGAATTGATCAGAACCGCTTGTACCTGTGGTTCATGCAGCCACTGATCGAGTTGCGCCTGAATGCCCTGAATCATCGCCAGGGTTAAGGCATTTAAATGGCTGGTGCGGTCCAGGCTGATAATGCCCAGCCCCCCTGCGATCCGAATCGCTAAATTATTTTCATCACTCATTCTTTTTGTTCCTATTATGAATTTCTTATTGATGGGTAAATTTGGCTGGGCGTTTTTCCACAAAGGCCTGCATGCCTTCCTTTTGATCGGAACCTGCAAAAATGGAATGGAATACCCGGCGTTCAAAGCGCAGGCCTTCAGCCAGGCTCACTTCAAAGGCCCGATTAATTGATTCTTTAATCATCATCACGGCAGTAAGCGATTTTTCAGCAATTTTTTCGGCAGCTTGCAGGGTTTGCTCCAGCAATTCTTCCTTGGCAAATACCCGAGCCACCAAACCACTTTGCTCCGCTTCCTGCGCCCTCATCTGCCGTGCAGTCAGGCACATTTCCATGGCTTTGGCCTTACCAATCGCCAAGGTTAAACGCTGGGTACCACCAATGCCGGGCAACACGCCTAAGGTCACTTCAGGCAGACCAAATTTTGCATTATCAGCGCAGTAAATAAAGTCGCACATTAAAGCCAGTTCGCAACCACCACCCAAAGCATAACCACTCACTGCGGCAATTAAAGGTTTACGACGCTGCGCAATTCGATCGGCCAGACTGAAAAAATCATCCAGATAAATTTGCGGAAAATTCAGATCTGCCATTTCTTTAATATCGGCACCAGCGGCAAAGGCTTTTTCCGAACCGGTAATCACAATACAGCCAATTGCCGGATCTTTTTCCAGCTGATCCAGTGCCTGATTGACTTCAACAATCAGCTGGTTATTCAGTGCATTTAACGCTTGTGGGCGGTTTAAAGTAATTAGGCCGACCCCGTTACGCTGTTCGAGTAAAATCGTTTGCCATTGCATGAGATAAATCCTTTTAAAATTAGAGGCTGCGTGCAATCACCAAGCGCTGAATATCGCTGGTGCCTTCATAAATCTGACAAATCCGCGCATCCCGATAAATCCGCTCAATCGGGAAATCTTTGAGATAACCATAACCGCCAAAAATTTGTAGCGCCTTGGAGCAGACACGTTCTGCCATTTCTGAAGCAAATAGCTTGGCCATGGAGGCTTCGGTTAAACAGGCTTCACCGGCTTCTTTCTTGCGTGCTGCAAAATGCACCAGTTGCCGTGCCGCTTCAATTTCAGTCGCCATACTGGCCAGCCTGAAGGAAATTGCCTGCTGTTCAAAAATCGGTTTGCCAAAGGCCACGCGGTCATGCGCATAGGCCGTTGCTTCTTCTAAAGCGGCACGTGCCAGGCCTACCGCCTGTGCCGCAATGCCGATCCGACCACCTTCCAGATTGGCCAAGGCAATTTTTAAACCTTCACCTTCGGCACCGAGTCTTAAACTTTCATGAATGCGGACATCGGTTAAGGCAATCTGACAGGTATCCGAAGCATGCAGACCAAGTTTTTCTTCGACCCGAATCACTTCATAACCGGGCGTGTCGCGCGGCACTAAAAATGCACTCATGCCTTTTTTCCCCGCGCCTGGATCAGTCACGGCAAACACAATAATCATCCCGGCATTGTGGCCAGAAGTAATAAACTGTTTGGCGCCATTGATGATGTAATGATCGCCGTCCTTGACCGCCCGGGTTTTAATCGCGGCAGCATCCGATCCGGTATGTGGTTCGGTTAAGGCAAAGGCACCAATCATTTCACCTTGGGCCAAAGGCTTTAGAAATTGCTGCTTTTGCTGTTCCGTGCCGAACTTGAAAATCGGCACACAACCCACCGAGTTATGTACGCTCATAATCGCGGATGTTGCACCATCGGCCGCAGCGACTTCTTCCAAGGCCAGAACATAAGCCAGCGTACCTGTGCCCGAGCCGCCCCATTCTTCCGGAATCAGCATGCCTAAAAAACCCAGCTCTCCCATTTGGGCCAAGGCATCTTTGGGAAAGATGCCTTTTTGATCCCACTCGCTGGCAAAGGGTTTAATCTGTTCCTGGGCGAAGCTTTTGGCCATATCCTGAATCAGGTGTTGTTCTTCCGTTAATTGCATCGATGCTTCCTTCAATCTCTTTATTTAATCTTCTTATTCAATCTGTTGGCTTTATGAGCTTATGCAGTTTTGGATTGCTGCTTGTTGATTTCCTGATTGCGCAGTAAAAAGCGTTGAATTTTACCGCTTGGGGTTTTCGGCAATTCGGTCACAAATTCAATCAGACGCGGATAGGCATGCGCAGATAAACGCTTTTTCACAAATTGACCCAGCTCTTCCTGCAGCTCGGCAGTTGCAGGAGAATGACCAGCCAGAATCACAAAGGCTTTAATGATTTCGGTCCGCTCGGGATCCGGTACGCCAATCACCGCCGCTTCAATCACGGCATCGTGTTCCAGCAAGGCACTTTCCACATCAAACGGCCCCACCCGATAGCCCGAGGTAGTAATGACATCATCACTACGTCCCACAAAACTCATACTGCCATCGGCATGAATTTCCGCGGTATCTCCGGTTAAGTAGTAATGGCCGACAAAAGGCGATTTGCGGCTTTCTTCATAGCCCGAAAACCACATCATTGGCGATTGGCTGATATCCACCGCCAGAATGCCCGGAACGTCCGCAGGGAGCTCATGACCCTGTTCATCGACAACGGCAATCCGGTAACCCGGGCTGGCAAAACCTGCTGAACCTGAACGCACCGGATGCTCCAGCGCATGATGGTTACACACCACCATACCGACTTCGGTCTGGCCATAATGGTCATAAATCGGCACATCTAGCACCTCTTTAAACCAGCGGATCACTTCCGGATTTAACGGTTCTCCCGCACTGCTGACGACACGTAATTTACCGCGCAGTTTTGCCATTTGAGCAGGATCGGCTGCCATCATCATGCGGTAAGCGGTCGGTGCACCAGCCAGATTGGTAATGCCATATTCCTTAACAATGTCGCAGACACTTTCCGCATTAAACCCACCTTCATAAAACAAGGTCGAGTGTCCAAGTATTAAGGGGCCAGTAATCGCGTAATACAACCCGTAGGCCCAGCCGGGATCGGCAATATTCCAGAAAGCATCTTCAGGAGTCAGACCAATGGCATTTTGCATATAGCTTGCAAAAGCAATCAGCGCTTTTAAAGGGACTTTAAGCGGTTTCGCTGGTCCAGTGGTGCCCGAGGTAAACATCAATAAAAATGGATCATCAACATTCAGGATCTCCAGCTCACAAGCTTCAGCCTGACGGTTTAATACCGTCCAGAAGCTGAGGTCGTGCGGATAGCGCTCTGCCTCAGTTTCGGCATGTACCGTCACAATCGGTGGACAGTTGCTGATCTCGGATAATTTGTCCCGATTCGCCAGATCAGTCACCACCAGCTTGCTTTGCGCCAGCTGAATACGATGCTCGATGGCTTTGGGACCAAAGGCCGTAAATAAGGGTTGATAGACAGCACCAATCCGCCAGGTTGCCAAAATAGTAATGATCAACTCGGGAGTACGTGGTAATAATCCGGAAACGCGGTCGCCTTTACCAATGCCTTGAGACTTTAAAAAGTTGGCAAACTGGCTGGAATATTTTTTGAGTTCGGCAAAACTATATTGTTCTTTTCTGCCATCTTTACCATGCCAGTATAAGGCAATGGCATCGGAATCGGCATGACGGTCACAGCATTCATAACAGGCATTTACTGCCTGCATGGAACCGGAGAGATACTGGCTTGCAACCGTATTTAAATCAAAGTCTTGAACCGTTGTTTGATAATCTAACATGTTAAACCTCAGCCTGAATTTATCGTTATTACTGACAAGGTGTAATTATTGAAGCGAATCCTTGCTCCATCTGAATCTTTTAAGTTTTAAGCAGGTGGCGTGGTGTATTGATGCATGATGCTGGAGAAGTCCAGATGGGCATCACCTTCCTGACACAGTTGTTGATAGAGTTTCTGTACCATGCTGCCGAGTACCACCGGCTGATCCACCTGTTGCGCGGCATCGACAGCCAGCCCCAAATCTTTGAGCATCAGTTGTGCGGCAAAACCGTCGGTATAACCCCGCGATGACGGCGCATTGGCACAGATATCTGGCCATGGATTATAAATTTCAGAACTCCAGCAACGTCCAGTGGAACTGTTAATCACGCCAGCCAAGGCCTGTGGATCAATGCCCAGTTTGGCTCCGAGTGCCATCCCTTCAGCCACCGCAGTCATGGAAATTCCCAGAATCAGGTTATTACAGATTTTTGCCACCTGTCCTGTTCCCACCGCACCACAATGCACCAGATTTTTACCCATACAGCCGAGAACCGGTTTGACGGCCTCAAAAGTGGCATCATCTGCACCGACCATAAAGGTCAAGGTCCCGTCTTTGGCACCCAAAGTACCGCCGGATACCGGTGCATCACAGACGCGAATCTGCTTGACCTGAGCTGCTACAGCAACTTCCTGAATGGTTTGCGGATCAATGGTGCTGCTGTCGATACACAAACTGCCCGATTGAAGTACCTTCAGAATACCGTGTTCACCTAAATAGACTTCACGCACATGCTTGGCTGCGGGCAACATGCTGACCACGATCTCCGCCTGCTTCGCGGCAGCTTGTGGACTGTCGCAGACGATACCGCCCGCTTCTGCAAAATGCTGTAAAGCCACTGCGCTTAAGTCATAACCAAAAACCTGATGACCGGACTTGAGTAAGTTTTGCGCCATGGAGCCGCCCATGTTGCCTAAACCAATAAATGCAATCTTCATGCTGATGCTCCTTAACGCAGACTGATCGTGGTATTGACACCGGTGGTTTCCTGGTCATCTTCAAACCAGCGGCTGGTAATGGTTTTGGTCTGGGTATAGAACTGCACCGCCTGTTTGCCATAAGGACCTAGATCACCCAATTTTGAACCGCGTGAACCGGTAAAACTGAAGAAAGGCACAGGTACAGGAATTGGAATGTTAATGCCGACCTGACCAATATCAATTTGGTTCTGGAAGGTACGTGCCGTATTGCCATTCTGGGTAAACAGTCCCACACCATTGCCAAATGGATTGGCATTAATCAGCTCAATGGCTTGCTCTAAAGTATCGACATGCATGATCGCCAGTACCGGGCCAAACACTTCTTCCTTGTAAATGCGCATCTCGGTCGTGACCTGGTTAAAAATCGTTGGACCGACAAAATTACCCTGCTCATAACCCGGAACCTGTACATTACGGCCATCTAGCAACAGTTCTGCGCCCTGTTCAACACCACTGTTAATCAAATCGATTACACGAGCTTTGGCACGGGTTGAAATCACCGGTCCCACATCGGTATTCGGTTCATGTCCGGCATTCACCTTTAAGGTTTTGGTTTTATTGACCAGTTCATCGACCCAGTGCTTGGTCTCACCGACCATTACCGCCACGGAAAGTGCCATACAACGTTGACCTGCTGCGCCAAAAGCTGCACCGACCAAGGCATTTAAGGTCTGTTCTTTATTCGCATCTGGCATCACCACCACATGGTTTTTGGCGCCCATCATCGACTGCACACGCTTGCCGTGTTGGCCTGCAAGGTTATAGACATGCGTGCCGACTGCAGTCGAACCGACAAAAGAAATCGCCTTGATATCGCGATGGGTACACAGTAGATCGACCACTTCTTTGCCGCCATGTACCACATTCAGTACGCCTGCCGGCACACCTGCCTGAATCGCTAACTCAACCAGCATCATGGTCGATAGTGGATCCTGTTCAGAAGGCTTTAAGACAAAGGTATTGCCGCAGACAATCGCCATCGGGAACATCCACAGTGGAATCATCGCCGGGAAG
Organism: Acinetobacter endophylla; assembly: GCF_053543775.1. Lineage (NCBI taxonomy): Bacteria > Pseudomonadati > Pseudomonadota > Gammaproteobacteria > Moraxellales > Moraxellaceae > Acinetobacter > Acinetobacter endophylla. The sequence continues at coordinate 7,409 of NZ_JBLVOM010000011.1, forward strand.
TTAAACGGTGTAATTCCTGCACAGACACCTAGTGGTTGCTGCAAGGTATAGGTATCGACACCACGTGCCACCCCTTCAATATACTCGCCCATTTGTAGGGAACCGATCGAACAGGCATGTTCCACCACTTCCAGACCACGCTGGATATCACCTTCGGCATCAGCCAGGGTTTTGCCTTGTTCTGCCGTTAAGACTTGGGCAATACTTTTTAAATTGGTACGAATCAGATCCTGCAGTTTCAGCATGATTCGCATACGGGCCTGAATTGGAGTCTGGCGCCAGCTGGCAAAGGCATTTTGCGCAGCCGCAATCGCAGCATTGACTTCTTCAGCAGTGGCAAAAGGCACCTGACCCAAGACTTCCTGAGTGGCAGGACTGATAATATCTTGCCAATGGCTGGTTTTTGATTCGACAAATTCACCATTAATGAGGAGTTTTGCGGTGGTGAATCCGGTACTTTGCTGTGGATGAGAAATGGCGTTCATGGTCGCTCCGTGCTGGTTTGTTATTGTCGTTGTATCTGCCTTTACTGGCTTTTATTTAACGTATAATTTTTACGCTGTTTCAGCAGACTAACAAAGAACACTTTGACCACCAATAGAAATTGGTGCACGATGGTTGTGCAAATATGCACAGGAATTTAACAGGATGTTAAATAAAAAATGAAAGTAGATTGGGATCATTTACGCTTTTTTTTAGTTTTGGCGCGTGCTAAAACACTCACCAACGCAGCACGCTTAATCGGGGTTGAACATAGCACCGTAGCGCGGCGGATTCAGGCCCTGGAAAGTACTTTAGGTACGCAACTGTTTAAGCGCGAAGCCACCGGTTATGAACTAACCTCGGAAGGTCTGGCACTGGTGCCGCGTGTGGAACAGATGGAACAGTCCTTTATCCAGATTGACAAGCGCCATGATCCCTTGCAAGGTCGGGTCCGGATTGGTGCGCCAGAAGGTTTTGGCACGGCATTTTTAGCTCGTCTTTTGGCAGAATTTTCCCAGCATTATCCTTTGCTGACCATTGACCTGATTCCGGTACCGAAAGCGATCAAACTTTCACATCGAGAAGCCGATATTGTGATCGCGATTGACCGGCCCAAATCTGGTCCGTATATCATTACTCGTCTAACCAATTACTGTCTAAAGCTGTATGGCAGTAAAAATTATTTACAACAAAATCCCCCAATTAAACGGGTAGAAGATTTAACCCAGCACCGTTTTGTCGATTATATTGATGATCTGGTCTATAGCACTGCACTGTATTCGCTGGAGCGTCTTCCCTTGCAGGTCAGTGCCTGTTTTCGCAGTAACAGTATTCTGGCGCAGGAAATTGCCGTGCGTGCAGGCGCTGGACTGGCCATTTTACCGAAATTTCTGGTCAATGATAAAAGTGAACTCGAAGAAGTTCTAGGTGATCAGGTCAGTTTTACCCACACTTTCTGGATGCTGACGCTAGTCGATCTTCAACATGAACCAAAAATAAAACTGGTCTGGGATTTCCTGCGCAAGCAGGCTGATCTTCAGCAAGATCTGTTAATGGGCAGATGAATATTAAATACAACTGTGCTGTATATAGAGTCCCTCTTTAAGTTAAATCAACTGAATTAACAACGTATCGATACAGCAAATGAACGTATCACAACACTGCTGACCTCTGTGGCTTGTTAAATTAACAGTCGATTATTCACGATGTTTAAACCAGAGACAGGAAAATAATATGAAAATCTTGATGGTACTGACTTCACATGACCAGCTGGGTGATACTGGCAAAAAAACCGGCTTCTGGCTGGAAGAACTGGCTGCACCCTATTACACCTTTGTTGATGCAGGCGCAGAGGTAGTTTTGGCATCTCCTGCAGGTGGTCAGCCACCGCTAGATCCGAAAAGTAATGAGCCGGATGCGCAAACCGAAACCACCAAACGCTTTGAAGCAGATGAAGTGGCCATGCAGGCACTTGCCAATACGCATAAACTGAGTGAAGTTCTCAATCAGGATTTTGATGCCGTGTTCTATCCGGGTGGTCACGGGCCACTATGGGATCTGGCCAAAGACCAGAATTCCATTTCTCTAATTGAGCAAACCTTGCAGGCAGATAAACCTGTGGCACTGGTCTGTCATGCACCCGGTGTCCTGCGTGATGTCAAAGATGCCGAAGGCCGTTCTATTGTAGAAGGCAAGATAGTCACCGGTTTCAGCAATACCGAAGAAGATGGCGTGGGTTTGACAGACATCGTTCCATTTCTAGTGGAAGACATGCTGAAAGAAAAAGGCGGGAAATATTCCAAAGCTGAGGATTGGGAGGTTCATGTACAGCGAGATGGTCTGCTCATTACCGGGCAGAATCCGGCCTCTTCTGCTGCCACTGCTGAAGCTTTATTAAAATTATTAAAATAGATGTGATTCTAAAGTTTGCATTAAACCTTTAGATCATTTTCTTTGTCAAAGAAAAACCCTGAATGATGCAAGATTATTCAGGGTTTAATTTTTGTATATTCAAAGATTTAGTTTGTTTAAACTGCCGTTGAGGCAATATACTGAGCCAGTAATTCTCTGAGTTTAAACTTCTGGATTTTTCCCGATGGGGTCATCGGAATATCCTCCCAGATTTCCAGGCGTTCCGGCAGATATTGCATAGCCAGATTATGAGTTTTCAGGAAATCTACCAGCTCATTAAAACTTAACGGCTTTGTCTGATCTTTCAGCTTGATGATTGCACAGGAACGCTCGCCCATTCGCTCATCTGCATAAGCGACCAAAGCTACTGTTGCAATATTCGGATGCTTATAAAGTAGTGATTCAATTTCCGCGACCGGAATATTTTCTCCGCCACGGATAATCACATCTTTCTTGCGGCCGCAGATCCGGATATAGCCCTGCTCGTCCTGATAGGCAATATCGCCAGTATCAAACCAGCCTTCAGTATCTGTATCGTTCAAATGTGGACGTTTTAAATAACCACCAAAATTTGAACAGGTGCGGATCATCAAACGCCCGGATTCATTCACGGCTTTGGTCTGACCTTTTTTATCCACGATCTTGATTTCCACACCTGGCAAAGCGATGCCATCAGTATTGAAAGAGCGTTCATCCTCATCTTCAGGTAGAGTCAGCGTCACCGCACCACATTCGGTCATACCCCAGGCTGATATGACTTTAGCACCCAGAGTTTCCCGGGCTTTTTGCACCAATGGACCGGGAATGGGTGCACCGGCACACAGGAAAATTTTTAGTGAATCGACTTTATCATGCTGTTCTGCCACGGTATTGGACAAATCATTCAAAAATGGGGTCGAGGCCATGGTGAAATTCACCTGATGCTGATGAATCAGATCCACGGCTTTGGCTACATCCCAGCTTGGAAACATGGGACAACTTGCAAGCTGATTTCTTTGATTTTTATGGTCAGGCCTTAAATAAGCTGGCTTTTGATGATGTGATTACCCTGATTCATCTGCTCAATAAAGTAAATGATGGTTTAAAAAGTATTCATCTGCATAAAGAAGCAGATCAGGAATAAACAAATAGAAATTCAGCTCTAATTGATGAATATAAAAAAAGAGCCTGTATTCAGGCTCTTTTTTTGAAGTTGAAATTATGCTTTTTGTGGATCGTATTGATGGTCTTTAATGAAAATCCCGGACACTGCGCCACACAAGAAATAGGCACCGCCCATAATCAGGAAGCCTAGACCAATTGAACCACCGCTGGCTGCCGCGCCAATAATCGCAGGTGCAAACATGGCGCCAATACGACCTGCATTATAAGCACCCCCTACTGCAGTACCACGAATCGAAGTGGCAAAGCTTTCCGTCATATAAGTGGCATTAATCGCATATGGAATACCATACAGGAATCCAAAGAAAATCAGCAGATAGGCAATGTTATCTGGCGTATTGAATAGCACAATCACGGGCAGGAAAATCGCCGTTCCAATTGCTCCAAACGAAAAGACAGCGCGTCTACCCAGACGGTCTGCAGCAAAGCCCGCCAGAATTTTTCCGAAAATCATGGCTACATAGGTACCAATCATATAGCCTGCCATGGATTTAAAATTCATGTGCAATTCAGATTCCAGATATGCCGGCATCCAGTTGTTTACGCCATAGTAGCCAAATTGCAGAAAACCGGCCGTAAAGATCCACAAAATAAACATTCTGCGATTCGCAGGATCCGCGAAAATCTCTTTGACTGTGCTTTTTTTGGCGGGTTGCTGTGCTGTGATTTCAGCTGGGGCATATAGACGCTGCAAACGTGCACGCTGCCAGGATTCTGGCTCAGGAACCAGTTTCTGGATAAAAATCGCCATAACCGAGGGAATAATGGCAATAAAAAACAGGGTTCGCCAGCCATATTCTGGAATGATCCAGCCTGCCAGTACAGTGGCCACAATATAACCGACGGTCCATCCTGCCTGTAAGGTACCTAAAACCGTGGTGCGATATTCAGTTGGAACATATTCAGCCATGAGCGTATTGGCTGCAATATATAAAGAGCCTATGCCAAAGGCAGAAAGAAAGCGTAAAACAGCAAATTGTTCAAAGTTCTGTGCAAAGCCTAAGGCTGCGGTCAATATGGAAAATACCAGAATCGAAATGACTACGGTACGTACACGGCCCAGACGGTCACAGGCCCAGCCACCCATAAAGCCACCAATCGCCATACCTGCTAAGGTAAAACTGCCTAGTGTACCGGCCTGCAGATTACTGAGACCAAACTCTGCTTTCAGGCTATTTAAACTGAAAGACAGCAGCAACATGTCCGCGCCATCTACCAGTAAAGCCAGAAAGGCGAAAATAAAAGCAATTTGCTGCGTTCGTTTGGTCGTAGGTTTAATCTTTTCTAATTCTCTCGCTAAATCCGTCATATTTAAATCTCTGTTTTCCTATCCTTAGGTTTTCATGATCTTTTATATTTAAAGCTATTCCGCTAATGAATATGCTTTAAGGCTAATCCGTTTTTAATTCACTTGATTGACTCCTTTTTTAATCCTGTCTGGGAGATCGCTTTTTCCTTTTTATCAGTGACCTCTTGTTCTTCGTTCATACTTATATTTGCATCAGGCTAAAGAAAATAAGATGAATATTCATCATTTTGGATGTTTTATTTTGTTATACGAAATTTATTATCATAAAGTTGATTGTTCTTTCATTTTCATATAGCTTTAAAAAGAGGGATAAGAACGATATGTCATTTGAATATGATCGAACAGGGAGCGTAATAATGGGTGCCTTAACAGGATTTCGTGTACTGGATTTAAGCCGGATTTTGGCTGGGCCCTGGTGTAGCCAGATTCTGGCTGATCTGGGTGCAGAAGTGATCAAGATTGAAAAACCGGATCATGGGGATGATACCCGTATCTGGGGACCACCTTGGCTTAAAAACAATCACCAGCAAGATACCCATGAATCGGCTTATTACCTGTCAGCCAACCGTGGCAAGCATTCGGTTGCAATCGATTTATCTACACCTGAAGGTCAAAGTATTATCAAAAAACTTGCTGAACAGAGTGATGTAGTCATTGAAAACTATAAAGCCGGTTCGTTGAAACGATATGGGCTGGATTATGAAAGTTTGAGCCAGCTAAATCCGCGACTGGTATATTGTTCCATTACCGGTTTTGGCCAGAACGGTCCGCGTGCTCAAGAGCCGGGCTATGATTTTATCGTTCAGGGAATGGGCGGCATGATGAGTGTCACTGGCGAACGTGATGACTTGCCCGGTGGTGGCCCGCAAAAAGCAGGTCTGGCCTTTGCCGATTTGACCACCGGCTTATATGCCGCAATTGCCATTCAGGCGGCTTTGTTGTCCCGTGAGAAAACCGGTGAAGGTCAGTATATTGATATGGCGCTGTTAGATACCCAGGTCGCTTCCCTCTCTGTTCTGGCCATGAATTATCTCACCTCAGGCAAAGTCCCCGGTCGCTTCGGAAATGCACA
>NZ_JBLVOM010000012.1:0-12192 GCF_053543775.1 Acinetobacter endophylla
AGCTACAGTCCAAAGGTTGAAGACAAAGCTTAAACAATTAGGTATTCACTACACCCGAATTGCAAGTGATCATTGGGACAGTTTCATCACTGCTTTTAAAAACTGCAAGCAAAGTATTGGTAAGTTGTTTACTGTAGGAATTGAAGGTAATAATTGCAAAATAAGGCATCGAATAAGGCGTGGTTTTAGAAGAAGTTGCAATTTCTCCAAAAAGCTTGAAAACCATTTTAAAGCCTTCGACTTAACCTTCTTTTACATCAATAATGGCTTCATTTAATGTCAGCATACTTTTTAAAACACCACCCAAAATCCTATGCGACATCGATGAAGTGATTCGTCCAGATGCAAACCTTGAAGCATTCAAAGGTTTACGTCCTGTATTTGACCCGAAAGGCGGTACAGTCACTGCGGCAACGTCTTCTGCGCTGTCTGACGGTGCTTCTGCAATGTTGTTGATGTCTGCTGAACGCGCTCAATCACTTGGTTTAAAACCACGTGCTGTGATTCGCTCTATGGCGGTTGCAGGCTGTGACGCTGCAATCATGGGTTATGGTCCTGTACCTGCAACTCAAAAAGCGCTTAAACGTGCTGGCTTAAGCATGGCGGATATCCAAACCATCGAGTTAAACGAAGCATTTGCTGCTCAAGGCTTATCAGCCATGAAAGGTCTAGGCGTTTATGACAAGCAAGACATCATTAACTTGAATGGTGGCGCGATTGCATTGGGTCACCCATTGGGTTGTTCTGGTGCACGTATTACAACCACGTTGTTGAACGTAATGGAACAACAAGATACACAAATCGGTCTTGCGACCATGTGTATTGGTTTAGGTCAAGGTATCGCGACGATTATCGAACGTGTTTAATTAACACTAAGATAAAATAAAAATCCCCCTTGTTGGAGTATATAGTAAAAACAGTGTCTATTCGCGTGTGAGTGAGTGACAGGGCTTTACATATAACGTCAGCGGCTTTAATTTCAAACGTACATACTGTGTATAATGGTATGTACGTTTTTTATTTGCGCCGAGTCCTTCGGCGGTAACCATTCATCCATGAATTTTTGTTCAGTGTTTAATTGCACCTTGTGAGTGCGACTTGTTCCAACAAGTCGGGAGAGATAGGAGTTACGTCATTGGTTTAGCAGGACGGGGATAGTTATTTGCGGCAAGTACAGAGTTGTCGCCGCATCCATGCGGCTTTGACAGTTCAGTTGTTCACTCATTGATTCACCTTCTTGATTAATTGCACTTAATTTACCACCACATTGCAACCGCTCCTTACCACGTGTTGCAAATTAATCGCACCACAACTTTCACGGAAAGTACCACTTCGTCGGATCTCGGCTTTGTGCCAAAAGCTGAAATTCACTGAGATTCGACAAAATCGGCGCTTTTCACTGAAAGCGGACATTTCTGACAATCACGGAACTGAGACTCTCGAAAATTTCGAGATATCAACGCATTGCCATAAAGTAAAAAATGAGTGCATTATTCATTTCGGGTTTCAAGAACGCACCGTTTTTCAGACTATATCGATGTGGCCAAAAATAGTTGACCACTACAGTTTTTGAATACTGTATTTTGCCTTTTTAAGACCAATGAAGTGATATTATTTAGTAAGGCACGTACTTGAAGCACTTATAAAAGGTGTTTTAAATGATAAAAATAAAGGGTTTCTAATGTGTTTAGGAACCCTCTAACTTAATAGTTGTTTCGGGTTCGGCTTATTTGGTTTTGTGCTCCAGTGCTGTAAGTGATGTACCTACGATAAATATAGACACGACAAACAAGCCTAAATCTTTTAGCAAAAACTGGCCAGGAACCACAGAGATCGCAGGAAACCCAAGAGATGCCTCAAAAACACCGGGTGTAGTCAGCATGAACGACAATGTCGTAAAAAAGAGTCCGGTTGAAAGTACACCGCCCAAGATTGCGAGCTTAGGGGAGAAAACTCGTGCAGCGATTAACAGGCCAACTGAAATTTCAAGCACACCCAGAAAATTTGAGAATCCTTGAATGCTGAGGAAGCTATACATCCACGAAAGCAGAGGGCTATTACTAACAAAACCATGTATACCGTTTGCTTCGTAGCTAGTGAATTTCATGCCACCAAACCACAAATATATTATCGTCATGGCAACGTAGATGCCACCTATACCAAACTTAGTGATTTTTGCACCGAGATTATTACTAAGGGTATTGGTAGTCTGGACACCATTTTCAATTTCGGGAATAGTCATCTTATATCTCCAATTATTTTTAGCCATGTGGACTCACTCTATGTAGCCCACTAAAATGATATGACTCTTGAGAAAAACTATATGTTTACTCGAGTCGAACCTAACTTAGGTAATTGCTGTAGTTGAGCACCAATGGATTAGACATCAATGCCTAGTGGTTGAACGGCCGGGAAGTCGACCTCGGTCTGTGTCACTTCGTTAACGTAGTTAGTGAAAGTGTTCAGGGCAACAGCCAACAGAATATCCACTACATGTGCATCACTGTAGCCAGCGTTCAGCACCGCTTGGACCTGGTCATTGCTGACTTGCCCGCGCTGGCGGACTACGGCGGCAGCAAAACGCACGGCTGCGTCGGCCTTAGGGTCATTTGATGCACCGCTGCGGTTGGCAGTGAGTTCAGCATCATCAAGCTTGGCCACCTTACGGCCTAGGAAGGAATGGGCAGCAAGGCAATAATCGCAGCCGTTGATCTCAGCGACGGCTAGGGCAATACGCTCAAGAGTCGCTGTACCCAAGCCGCCCTGTGCTGATGCTGCGCTCAATTGCAGGTAGCCAGACAGCGCAGCAGGGCTGTTGGCAACGACGCGGAACATGTTAGGAACGCGGCCCAGTTGTTTTTCCACAGCCTTGAGTGAGGTATGGGTAGCAGTAGGCGCGGCGTCGATTGTGGTAGGGGTGTTCAAACGTGACATAAATTTCTCCTAGTGATTTGAAAGACAGCACGCTGTATTGGCGTGGAATAAATTGTATTTAAGAAGGTTCTGCTTGATAATCCGTTGCTATCAGACAGCTCATCTTCACGTCTTGCGCAGTCGCCATTTCAGTGCCACTACACATCTTCGTTGACGTTACGCCGTCCTGATTTCTAAGGAGGTCTTCGAGACTCCAAAAACACCCTCCAGCAACGATCACATAATTTATGTTTCATAAAGCCTCGTTGGTTTTTATCTATTTACTGATGTACCTGACTTTACAGCGTGTAAAACAGGTATAACATGTTCAGTAGTTCGTATAATGTGACTTATTAGACAGTTTACGTAGGGGGTATGTATGGATGCAGACTTTGGATATCAGATTTAAAGAGTTGTGAAATTAAGGGTTCACGAAAAAAATGAATGTCTGCAAATATAGGGCAAATTAGATTGTCTATGTCCATATAAATTTCAATGCTTTACATTTTTAAATGTTCAATTGCGTTACTCAGATTCAACTTTTGGTGGCAGATTTATCTTAAACATCAGCCCAGCAATTCGCACGGTAGTACTTTGTTGACTATCCCCTGACAAAGTAACAATTTCTTGCCACAATCAGACTTGAGCACTTTACTTCGCGCCTATGTGCACTGCTTAACGCATCAAGGCTTCTGATGTTCTGATTGACACCAATTACTTCGTTTCCTGCTTGATACTTTGAGATCAACAGGATTGAATAAAGTAAAAGGGGCTATTTAAATATTGAGGGAACAAGTGGCAATAGATTTGAGCATAGAAATCGCACTGCTGTTAGAGCGCTGGCAGGGCATTGTAAACATGATGGCTCAAGTCGCGGAAGTGCCTTGCGTGCTGATTAATCGATTAGATAAAAACGAAATTTGTGTTCAGGCAGTTGGCAGTGTGTCGAAACCAGCTTTTTATTGCGATGAACCTATTCCATTGGCACTAAACAGTTATTGTTCCCAAGTCATTGCCAGTCACCAGCCATTGCTAGTTGAAAATGCAATCGGTACCCGATACGAGAACAATAACCCGACATTTGCCGCAGGCTTTAGTTATTACTACGGGCTGCCTTTGCTTTGGCCTAGCGGAGAAACTTTCGGTACTTTGTGTATGTTGGACCGGGCAAGCGCAGACCGGGCATCACAACACTGTTCCTTACTCACACTCTTTAAGCAGGCTATTGAATATGATTTGCAATTGCTGCAGCAACAACAAGAGCAGCTCAAGCGTGAGCAACAAGCAGACTTAAAATTTATCCAACTTTTCAATGAGATATCCAATAGGATAAAACCGGTAGCGACTAATAAGTTACTTCAATCCGAGTTATTTGTACTGTTGACTAGCCAGTACCAATATTGGCATCAGGAGCTTGAGCTACAGCTTAATCAAACTGTCTTAGCTCATGAAAACTCCATTCATATCGCGGCACTGGTTCGAATTTGGTCAAATTTGTTGGCAATTGCCCATGAAACAGAATGGTTGAGAGCTACAGCTGTCGCTGAACCTTATAGCTGTGAGGCTGAAGCGTCACTGGTTGATGCAACGCCATTATTAGAACAAGCAGTCTATAAAACAGCGTTGACGCTTGGTACTGAACTCGTTTTGAGGAGTCATTTGCCTAACCCACTGTTACTCAGTGGGAGACCTGAGTTATGGTCGCTGATAGGGCTGGCTATCACCAGCTTTTTAGTCATTGGCGCCAGCGGCACCAGTAAAACGGTATTTGTCAGTAGCCGAATAAAAGGTAAACATAGAGTTTTGGAATGGTCCCTCCATGTAAAAGGCCAGACGATGCCACTGCATTTTACCCGTGATAATCAAGCGCTTTATGGTTTTGCTTCCGTATGTGCCGAGCTCGCTGGTGCTGTGTTGGAATCTGGTGAGCAGCAATTAACTGAGAGTATTCATCAACAGAGTAGTTATCTGAACTCGAATCGTGATCACGTCGACGACATTGAAAGCAGGAATGCTTCAAGAACTCGGTTTATCTGCTTATGGATACCGGTGGTGGGAGACGATTTATAAACTCTCAGCGATGAAAGTCGAAGTTGTGTCTTAGATTATCATTTTTACGCCATTTTAGAATTTTCCTTTCTATAAGCACTAGGAGTTACGCCAATTTTTTTCTTAAATAATTTTTGAAAGTGTTCATGTGCCGGATACCCAATGGCTTCACTCACTTCAGGAACAGATTTACCGGTTTCTTTAAGCAGCTGCTTCGCTTTTTCAAGCCGACAATAGGTTAAATAATCAAGAGGTGTCATGCCAGACAGTTTCTTAAACTTAACGCTGTAGTTCGTACGCGACATTCCAGCAATCTCAGCGAGATCGTCAAGACCCCATTTTTTATCGAGACTATGATGGATAGCTTCCAAGGATTTGCTGAGTTGCGGATTTTCGATCAATTTGAAAAATCCTACATTTTTGTTGGATTTGTACATGTGAATTCTTAACGCTTGCACGAAGATAATTTCGGTCAGCTTCCTGACTAGCGTGTTGCTTCCAGGAAGCCCTGATTTTGCTTCCTGCTCTATAATACTTAAAAGCATGGTAAGCCAAGGCGAGTGGGAGTTCTCAGTACTCTTGATATGCACGACGTTTGGCAGCGAATTTAAGAATGGATGATCGGGTCCGCCATCAAAACAAAAATGTCCGCAAACGACGTTTGCTTTGAGCTTGCTCTGATCACCATATTCCAGAACTTGAGTTTCAGTGAGGTTGGCCTTGGATCTAAATTCGACCGCGGGCTCGGCCTTGATTTTTGGTGCACTGGTCATGGTGTGCTCCATCCCTTTGAATAAAATCAAAATATCGCCTTGCTCCGCCAAAGCCTTAAGTTTAAGTTTTGGCACCTCGTACCAAAACTCGCCATGGGTCACGATGTGAAATCTCGCTAGATTCTCTTCCTGCGGGAGACTGATGCCCCAGTCTCCTGCAAATGATGTTCTATACCAGTAGCTACTAGTAAGCTCTACCTTATCTAAAATCTCACTGAGAACATCCATACTTAGCTCCTACGCAAACTGTCTAATAAGTCACATTATACGAACTACTGGGCATGTTATATCTATTATACATGCTGTAAAGTCAGTTTAATCAGTAAATAGATAAAAACCAAGGAGGCTTTATGAAACTAAATTATGTGATCGTTGCCGGAGGGTGTTTTTGGGGTCTTGAAGACCTCCTTAGGAATCTGGACGGCGTGACGTCAACAAAGGTGGGCTACTCTGGCGGAGATTTTGATGATCCTACCTACGCCGATATTAAAACAGGGAAAACGGGTCACGCCGAAGCTGTTCGCGTGGAATACGACCCAGACGAAATATCTCTCGAAGAGATTCTACATTACTTTTTCAAGATCCATGATCCAACTACGAAGAATCGCCAAGGGAATGATGTTGGATCTTCGTATCGCTCTGCTGCGTTCTATCGTGACGATGCCCAGAAAGCGATTATCGAAAACGTGATTGAGGAGGTCAATGAGATCGGTCGCTTCGAGAATGAAGTAGTTACGACCGTCGCCTTGGAAAAAGAATTCTACGACGCTGAGGCATATCATCAAAACTATTTGCAGAGGAATCCCAGCGGATACTCTTGCCATTTTGAAAGAGACTAAATCATGAACCAAATGAACGAGGAAAAAATGAAAGCACTTAAGAATGTTGTTATTTATACGAAAGACCATTGTCCATTTTGCGCACGCGTGAAGAATTACCTAACTGCTGAAAAGGTCGATTTCAAACAAATTCGCGTAGACGACGATCCGAAGACTTACCTGGAGTTGAAGGAAAGAACAAATCTCCAAACTGTACCGCAAGTTTTTGTGGATGGAGAATTCATTGGTAGTGCTACAGACTTCTTCTCGTGGATTGATAGCTAAAGAGTGAACCCTAAAATAAAGGAGCAAATATATGTTCAATTGGAAAAGCATTTACAACTACCTGGATAACGGCACTCCCGCGCCTCCCAAAAAAGTAGAAAAGAGCGAGGAAGAGTGGAAAGAAATTCTGACGCCAGCGCAATTTCGGGTCATGCGGATGAAAGGCACCGAACGCGCGCACACCGGAGAACTCTGTTCATTTTATGAAGCTGGAAGGTACGCCTGTGTGGGCTGCGACACCGAACTCTTTGACTCGAACCTAAAGTTCGATTCGGGAACGGGATGGCCGAGTTTTTCTGAGCCTGTCGCCGACAACGTAATTCAATATGAACTGGATACGACGTACGGGCGCAGAATCGAAGTGTTATGCAATGTGTGCGAAGCCCATCTGGGGCACGTTTTTCCAGATGGCCCTGAGCCGTCAGGGGTCCGATTCTGCATTAACTCTGAGTCATTGAAGTTTGTAGAATAATTTTTAAATTGAGGAGTTTTATGAAAGTGAACCTTTTGGAAAAAGAAGCCGTTGTGTGTTGATCAAGCTGTTCGGTCATAAAGACTGCCATAAAACCAAGATTTACCAGTCGTACTTGAAAGAAAAAGGAATCGAGTTTGATTTTTTAGATGTTCACGAAGACGACGCGGCAGCTGATGAACTGCGATCCCTTTATACTACTGGAAAGTTAAATTTCCCGACAATACTGGTTGGGACAAAGAAGCTGAGAAACCCCAAGTTCAAGGACCTTGACAAGTGGTTGGAAGCTTCGATAAATTAACGAGATCTTTTTTTTGAGGATTGTAATTAGCTTAGTAAGGAGTCAGATCAATGATTATAGCAGTTTTCCGCAGTCGTGTTGCCAAGGAGCACGGTGGGGAGTTTGAAAGAAGATACGCCGAGATGTCCGCGCTTGTCGAAGCCATTCCTGGTTACGGAAGCCATGAGCGGTTTTCTTCTCCTAACGGTGAAGATGTTCTAATTGTCGAGTTCCTTACCAGAGAAGCTTTCGATGCTTGGGATAAGCATCCCGAACACAAAAAAGCCAAGATGCTTGGCAAAGACTACATTTTTGAATCGTACGACGTGAAGGTCGGAGAAGTTTTTGAACGGCACACAAAGCCGGAGGTGAAATTATGAAAACGAGAAACGTTTATATCGTAGGTGGAGCTCGGATTCCATTTATGAAATCTATGACCGCATATCGAGACGTCTCAAGTGAAGAACTAATGACGGCGAGCCTAAAGAGTTTAGTTGATAGATATAACTTGGAAGGAAAAACTGTGGGCGATGTAGCCTTAGGAGCTGTCATGCACAGCTCGGCTAACTGGAATTTGGCTCGTGAAGTCGTTCAATCCTCCGGTTTGCATCCAAACACTCCGGCATATAACGTGCAACGTGCTTGCGGAACGAGCTTGGAAAATACGATTCAGATTGCTCACAAAATTTCTAGCCACCAAATTGAAAGTGGCATTGCGGGCGGTGTTGATAGCAACAGCGATTTGCCCATTATGGTTAGTCGAACTTTCGCAAGAAAATTGATTGCGTTGAATTCTGCCAGAACGCTTGGTGAGAAAGTAAAAATCATTTTAGGAATTAAACCTAGCGATCTAAAGCCAGTGTTGCCCGCAGTGGTTGAGCCACGCACCGGAAAATCAATGGGTGAGCATTGCGAACTCATGGTTAAAGAGTGGAATATTTCTCGCCAAGAGCAAGATGAGTTAGCGCTGGCAAGTCACAGAAATGCAGCTCAAGCATATAAAGATGGGTTTTATGATGATCTCGTCTTTCCATTCCAAGGAAATAAGACCGATGGAATTTTGCGTGCTGATACAACTTTGGAAAAATTGTCGAAGTTAAAACCTGTTTTTGATAAATCAGAAAAAGGGACTTTGACGGCGGGAAATTCAAGCTCGCTCACAGATGGCTCATCCACCGTTCTTTTGGCTTCCGAAGAAGAGGCTAAAAAGAATAATTGGCCGCTGTTGGCCAAGATTGTGGATTCTCATACTTCTGCCGTGGATTACGTCGCTGGCGAAGGTTTGCTCATGGCTCCAACTGTGGCGGTCAGTGAATTATTGAAGCGAAACGGCTTAAAGCTTCAGGATTTTGATTTTTACGAAATTCACGAGGCGTTCGCTGGACAAGTGCTCTGCACGATGAAGGCGTGGGAGTCTGCTGAATACTGCAAAACACGTTTGGGACGATCAGAGCCTCTCGGAAAAATTGACCGCTCGAAGCTAAATGTCCGTGGAAGTAGCATTGCCCTTGGGCATCCGTTTGCGGCTACTGGCGCTAAGATCGTCGGAGTTTTAGCAAAGATACTGCACTCAGCTGGTCCTGGAAAACGTGGCCTTATCGTCGTTTGCACGGCGGGAGGAATGGGAGTGGCTACAATTCTTGAAAGTTAGGAGAAAAATATGTCGGATCTAAAAATGAATAAAGAAGACGGTGTTGAAAGCTATGAATTTGCAACCCCTGAAGCTATCGAAGAAGCATTGAAAACCGGAAAACTTAGTCAAACGGTTTTTGGCACGGGCTGCTTTTGGGGACCGGATTCAAATTTTGGAGGGACGCCGGGAGTAGTGCAAACACGTGTTGGCTACGCTGGAGCATCAACTCTGGATCCGAGTTACCGCAACATCAAGGGACACGCCGAAGTCGTCAGAGTGATCTACGATAAAGACCAAATTAGCTATAGAGAACTTCTTGGAGGTTTTGAGTCATGGTTTGTTCATGTCAGAAAGCAGGGTCAGTATCGCCAGATACTTTTTGTCTTTGATCAGGAGCAAAAACAAGTCACTGAAGAACTGATCCAAGCGATTGGAAAGGATAAGTCTCCCGAGGTGATTGAAGCCGGACAACAAAATGGTTATTTTTGGCCAGCCGAAGATTACCATCAAAAGCATCGTCTTCGCAGAAACAAACAGCTTGTAAGTCTTGCTGAAGTAGATTTCGGTCCTCGCTGGGATGAACATCTGTATTTTACTAAATTGAATAGTACCGACAGAAAAGGCTTCAGTCTTTCAAACTGGTTAAAAAAGTTGTCTCCGCAAATGCAGAAAGCTTACCGAATCGGCTAATCTGAAATTGTGCTGGCTAAAGCACTCTATTTTCGCTACGCAATCAATGTGCCGGCCAACTTTAAATAGAGTCCCACAGTGTACAAAGAAGCTGTGCAAGTGGCATTTTACCGATGTATTTAAACGGACTAATTATTGCCCATATGAGACCAGCTTATCTACCAGTTGTTAGGTGATCCCCCTCAAATTAACAGAACACACTGGTTTGATTGCGGCCTTGGGCTTTAGCTTTGTATAACATCTGATCGGCGGCTTCGAGCAACTGCTTTTTGTCGTTAAATAAATCAGCGCTGGCCAAACCGATGCTGACCGTTAATTGTCGTAATGGCCATTCATGGTTAGCCACTACCAGCCTTAATTTTTCCAGTGTTTTATTGGCCGACACGATGTCTGTGCCTGGCAAGATCAGCACAAACTCTTCACCACCATAACGGGCGAAAAAGTCATAGTTCCTGCTGTTGCGCTGAAACAGACCTGCTACTAGGCTCAGTGCCTGATCACCTTCGGCATGTCCATAGCTGTCGTTAAAACTTTTAAAGTGATCAATATCAATCAGCGCCAACACAAATGACTGGCCTGTTCTTTGCCTGCGAGCAAATTCAGCTTCAAACCTGAGGTCAAATGCTCGTCTGTTGTTTACCCCTGTCAATGCATCTGTCATGCTGGTTTTGTGTAGTTGTTCGCCGACTTTTTTCAGTTCAAGTATGGCGATCACTTGCCTGGACAGAGCCTGTAAAGAGCTTATCTGCCGCTGATTCAGCTGCTTAGGCACATGATCATAGACACAAATTGTACCTATCACTACACCTTCGGGATCAATCAGCGGCGAGCCAGCATAAAATCGGAAGCCAGGCTCAGTAACCACCATCGCATTAGTACTGAATCTGGGATCTAAAGTCGCGTCAGGGACCACCATTACCGCATCAGGTGTTTCCATGGCATACACGCAAAAGGACTCTTTAATTAATACAGAGGTACCTGAAATACCAACTTTGGCAATTAAATTCAGCTTTGTGTCATCGATTCGCGTCACTATAGCCACCGGCACATCGCAGATATAACGCGCCAGTTCAGTGATATCCCGCAGGTTCTGATCTGCTTCAGCAGGATCTTTTAGTGTGGTTTCTGCAATAGCTGTTGGAGCT
Organism: Acinetobacter endophylla; assembly: GCF_053543775.1. NCBI lineage: Bacteria > Pseudomonadati > Pseudomonadota > Gammaproteobacteria > Moraxellales > Moraxellaceae > Acinetobacter > Acinetobacter endophylla. The sequence continues at coordinate 11,059 of NZ_JBLVOM010000012.1, forward strand.
AAACTAATGGTCATATGCTTCTCCGTTTTTCTGCTGCATTTTTCAAAGATCCTGCATGGAAAAATGAATTAAGCCGTTGATTTAACTCTAGCATAGATCTGTCAGACTTGAAGTTATCCCTGTAGCATTGGTGTTGTTTTGTACAATAGTTACCTGCTTGATTTGAGTTTTAGCTGTGTTTATAAGCTTTTGGCTTTTCCTGTCCTTGCTGATACTGTTAATTGAATTGCTTTGGCCTCCTTCGTTTGTTCTATGACTCCATGGCAGGTTTCGGTCCGGAGGCTTTGAATGTTATTGTTGACTAAGCTTTATCAACCTGGCTATCTAAAGCTAATGCTGCTGATCACTAAACGGTCAACCGATAAAGTAGCTTTATAGTCACCTTATGGAATGATGGCTGTGACCCGTATTTCGATACGCATCTCCGGCAGCCCTAAAGACTCAACTCCCAACTGTGTCCATATTGGAGCCCGGTGAGGCATATAATGGCGATACAGGCTGGTCATTGTCTTGTTCACTATTGGGGGGAAACCGCCAACATGATAGGAGTTAACATGAACAACCTGTTCCCAGCTGGCGCCTGCAGTCGCAAGAGTGCGCTCCACGTTAATAAATGCCTGGGCGATCTCTTCCTCAAGAGAGTTTGGTATCTTTAAATCATCATTCCAGCCACCCTGACCAGATGTTTCGACACAATTGCCAATTTTTAGTGCCTGAGAATAATGCAATGCGTTCAGCAAAGTTTCTCCGTAGCCAGGGGTGATGAAAAGTAACGGTTTTTCCATGGTATTTCTCCGAATGGTAATTTTTCAATTATTTTCTTATCAAAGTGTGAAGCATCTTTTGTAAGCTTTTTCTGGAACAAAAAGTGGTGGTGTTTTAAAAAGTATGCTGACATTAAATGAAGCCATTATTGATGTAAAAGAAGGTTAAGTCGAAGGCTTTAAAATGGTTTTCAAGCTTTTTGGAGAAATTGCAACTTCTTCTAAAACCACGCCTTATTCGATGCCTTATTTTGCAATTATTACCTTCAATTCCTACAGTAAACAACTTACCAATACTTTGCTTGCAGTTTTTAAAAGCAGTGATGAAACTGTCCCAATGATCACTTGCAATTCGGGTGTAGTGAATACC
>NZ_JBLVOM010000013.1:0-14541 GCF_053543775.1 Acinetobacter endophylla
CACGACTCTAAAATCACCAAAGCGTTCTGGTAAGTCTCGCCACGGGATACCTGAACGATACCGATACAATACTGCTTCAACAAATAGTCGGTTGTCTTTGGCCGTTACTCCAACAGTACCCATTCGTCCAGGTAACAGATCTTTAATCTGTTCCCATTGATCATCTCTTAAGGCATAGCGTTTAGTCATAAAAGTATAATGGGGACAAGGTGGTTTTCCTCAAGGTAATTGATGACACGCCCTAATACCAAATGCTGACAATACTCAGCAAATCACCGCCAACAAAGAACAACTGCAAAAAGAAACAGAAGCTAAAGAAAAACAGTTTGCTGAACAACATAAAGCTTTACGGGAACGTGAACAAAAACTATTTGAACTGTCCGCAAGTTTAGAAGAGCGTGAAAAATTACTTGCAAATATAGATGCTGAACTTGCACAAAAACGTGCAGACGTTGAACAAGCCAAAATTGCCAACAGCAAAATCGAAGACCATACCGACTATAAAGAAGACGAAACTCGAAAACTTAAAATTGACCTCATGCTTGAGGAAGCAGGTTGGGAGATTGGCACAACAGTTCGAGAAGAAGTGCCTGTTACAGGGATGCCGAGTCCATCAGGTAAAGGTGCGGTGGATTATGTACTTTATGATGTCAATGGCTTGCCTTTGGCTGTGGTTGAAGCAAAACGCACATCAACCGACCCTGAGATTGGACAACAACAAGCCAAGCTCTATGCAGACTGTTTAGAGCAACAAACAGGACAACGCCCTGTCATTTTCTATACCAATGGCTACAAAACCCGAATTTGGAATGATGTGCAAGGTGGCCCACCACGCTTAGTTCATGGCTTCTATACGCAAGCAGAACTCAAACGCCTGATCGAACGACGTAAAAACAATCCTGATTTGAGTAGCTTCCCGATCAATGCGGACATTGTCGAGCGTTACTACCAAACTCGTGCCATCAAAGCCATGCTTGCAGCCTATCAACGTAAAGAACGTGCAGGCTTACTGATTATGGCAACAGGCACAGGTAAAACACGTACTGCCATTGCACTGGTCGATGTGCTGATGAAAGCCAATGTGGTACAAAAAGCCTTATTCCTTGCAGACCGCACTTCATTGGTCAATCAGGCACACAACGCTTTTAAAGCCAATTTAAAAGATGCCTCATTCGTCAATTTACTTGAGGATAAAAATCAAGTTGGTCGAGTGTATTTCTCGACCTATCAAACTATGATGGGCTTAATTGATGAAAAAAATGCGGACGGTACACGACAATTCGGTACAGGCATGTTTGACCTGATTATTGTCGATGAAGCACACCGCAGCGTTTACCAAAAATTTGGCGAGATTTTTAAATACTTCGATAGTTTGCTTGTCGGTTTAACTGCAACGCCACGAGATGAAGTTGATCGTGATACATACGCACTGTTTGGCTTAGAAAGTGGTGTCCCAACCGATTACTACGACCTCGATCAAGCCATTGCCGATGGTTATCTCGTGCCACCGAAAGCCTATTCTGTCCCACTTAAATTCATGCGTGAAGGCGTGAAATATGACGAACTTTCCGAAGAAGAAAAACAACATTGGGATAGTCTAAATTGGGGCGATGAAGATGCACCTGAAGAAGTCTCAGCATCCAAGATTAATAAAGAGCTGTTTAATACAGGCACGATTGATTTAATGCTCAAGCACTTAATGGAAAATGGTATTAAAACCGAAGGCGGTGATCGTTTGGGTAAAACCATTATCTTTGCCGTCAATCAAAAACATGCCCAGTTTATTGCTGATCGCTTCAATGAAAACTATCCGCAATATGATGGCAAGTTTGCCCGTGTCATTACTCATGCCACTAAGTATCCACAAAGCTTAATTGATGACTTTAGCAAGAAAGATTTACCTGAGCCACAGATTGCGATTTCAGTGGATATGCTCGATACAGGGATTGATGTGCCTGAAGTGGTCAACTTAGTTTTCTTTAAAGCTGTGCGCTCTAAAGTGAAATTTATGCAGATGATTGGGCGTGGCACACGACTCTGCAAAGAACTGTTCAGCCCTGAAAAAGATAAAAAAGAATTCTTTATTTTCGATTATTGCTCTAACTTTGAATACTTCAATGAAAATCCAGATGGTGCGCCTGTATCGACCACAGAGCCACTCGGACAACGCTTGTTTAAAGCGCGTTTAAATATCCTGAGTCTGCTCAATGCGAAGGACGATGCCACCGAAGAATTAAAAGCTGTACAGCAAGATATGCGTCAGAGTTTACAGACTGAAGTGAAGTCTATGAATAATGACAACTTCATTGTGAAATCTGAACTTGAGCATGTTGAACATTTCAAAAATGATGATGCTTGGAACAACTTAGATGATCTTGCCATCGGTACATTACGAGAACACATTTCGAAACTCCCGAATCAGCTTGAGCCTGAAACTTTAGAAGCCAAACTGTTTGATATGCTTTGCTACAACCTTGAGTTGGCAGTATTGGAAAAGAACAATACAGCAACTCAAAGCTATGCCAATAAAGTGATTGAAATTGCTTCTAAATTGGAGAGCAAAGAAAACATTCCTGTGGTTGCAGAACAGATTGCGCTGATTCAAGACATTCAAACCGTGGAATATTGGAAAGGCATCACCTTGCTAATGCTGGAGGCGATGCGTAAACGTATTCGCGGCTTGGTGAAACTGATTGAAAAATCAACCTCAACCATTGTGTATTCTATGCTTGATGATGAAATTGGAGATATGCAAGCAGTCGATATACCAGTCGTTTCAAGTGGCGTAAATCTAGCCCAGTATCGTAAACGTGTCGAAAGTTTTATTAAAGCCAATGAAAATCATATTACCATCGCGAAGTTAAAGCGTGGTTTGACTCTTACACCGACTGATTTAAGTGAGCTAGAGCGTTTTGTTTTTGAAGCTCAAGAAGTTGAAAGCCGAGATAAATTTGAAGAATGTTTTGGGACTGAAAAATCCTTACCGTTATTTATTCGATCTTTAGTTGGGTTGGATCGTCAGGCAGTACAACAAGCATTCTCAAAATATCTGCAAGGGTCAACCTATAACGAGAAGCAGATTCGTTTTGTGGAAATGCTAATTGATCATTTGACACAAAACGGTGTGCTGGATGCGGCACAACTTTATGAACCACCTTTTAATCAAATCCACTATGAAGGGGTAGATGGTGTGTTTGGTGATGCGGATGTTGACAACATATTTGGGGTTGTTGAAGCGTTTAATGAAGCGGTGGCGTAAGTTTTAAATAATTAAATAGGTATTAGCTGTGCATATTAAAAAATTATCAATTGTGGGATATCGTTGCTTTTCAGAGGGTTTTGAAATCAACTTTAGAAAAGGGCTAAATGTAATTGTTGGGGAAAATGGATCTGGCAAGACCACTATAATTAACTCTTTTCGTCAATTGTTTATTGATACTGAATCTGGTTCATATAATGTTTCTTCGGATGACTTTAATAAACCTTTTAAAGAAAAGTCGATAGCTTCCGACTCATTCAAAATAAAAGTCGAATTTGATGAATTAGTGAAGGCTGAACCTATAGCATTTCTACAGTGGAGTGATGCTAAAAATAACGTGATTTTAAATCTAGAAGTTTTAAATAAGGAATTACGTGGACGCTTTAAAAAAAGTTTTTGGGGTGGGAATTCTAAATCATCACAATTTGATGTTGAGCTATTTGACAAAATTCATTGTATTTATTTACCGCCCTTACGTGATGCGGAATCAAAACTCGTAAATGGACGACAATCTCGTTTATCGAAATTATTAAAGTTTATTGAAGCCGAACAGATTAAGAAATGTAAAAAAGCTGAAGAGCAACACCCGTTAGAAAAGAAGTTTAAAGAATTCAATCAATCTCTTATTGATGATAAAGACTCTAGTATTAAAAAAGCCAATAAATTGATTGCAGATCACTTACTAGAAGCTATCGGACAGAATTTTAGTCAATCAACACATATACAATTTGTTGAAAATGAATTTTCAAAAATTGTTGAAAACTTAAGATTAATTTTCTTTCCCAAAATAACGTCTGCCGAATCAGATCAATTTAGAGACTTATGTCAGAATAGTCTTGGATATAACAATTTATTGTATATCGCTTCTATCCTTGCAGAACTAACGTTAACTAAGGAAGAATCATTATATAGGCTTTTACTGATTGAGGAGCCTGAAGCGCATTTACATCCTCAACTACAGGTTCGATTGTTAGATCATCTAGAAAAAGTTGCAAATGATGAGAACGTACAAGTTATTGTAACCACTCACTCTACAGTATTAGCCTCGAGCGTAAATTTAGATAAGATCATACATTTAACTAAGCATGATAACCCTACTGCCACACCGTTAGCTGAATGTGGATTAGCTGATAATAACTTGAATTTTCTTAATCGCTGGTTAGATATCACAAAATCCAACTTACTTTTTGCGAGCGGAGTGATCCTAGTTGAAGGTATAGCTGAACAAATGATCATTCCAGAGTTAGCTAAAACAGTATTAAAAGGTAAAGAGATTAATAATTTAGAAGACTATGGGGTTTCAGTAATCAACCTTAATGGCATATATTTTAATCATTTTATGCGCCTTTATTGTAATATTACAGGTGTGCCAGATGTGCAAGAAGATCAAGTGGGCTTAAATGTTCCAATCCGTTGCGCAGGTATTACTGATTTAGATCCTGAGCAACATTATTATGAAGATAAGATAATAACAGATCCGAAAACAGGAAAAGACATAGTCAAAAAAATAACATACGATTATAAACCTCATGAAAAAAATATATTAGAAGGTAAAAATCATGCTCTGAAATTAGTAGATAGCATTAATACTTCTGATTTTGCACGGCTATTTGTTGCAAAATTTAAGACGCTAGAATATGACTTAGCGATGGAAGAATATAATGCAAAAGAAATGGCTAAAATTCTAGTTGAACTGTGGCCAACAGAAGGCTCTGTTAAGAGAGGCTTACAAGAAATAATAGATCAGGATTTTTCAACAATCACTTCTGAACAAAAAGCAGATTATGCATTTGAAATATTGAAAAGAGTTGACGATGATAATATTGGTAAAGGATATTTCGCACAGGTTTTAGCTGATAAAATTTCTTTTAGAGAGGTTGAGCTAAAAGTACCTCAATATCTCAAAGATGCAATTCTTTGGGCTTGTTCATTAGACAAATCTTCTATTGAGGCATAGTTAGATGAAATATACAGATGAACAACTCGATTATATTGAACGGGCAAAAATTACTGAAAATATTTTTTTAAATGCATGTCCTGGCAGTGGAAAAACTGAAACCATTGCTCAACGAGTAGCAAATGAAATTGAGAGTTGGGCAAATTTTCCTAGTGGGATAGCTGTTCTATCTTTTACTAAAAGCGCTGCTAAAGAAATTGAGCATAGAATTAAAGAGAAAATAAAAGGACAATCAACCTATCCCCATTTTATAGGAACATTTGATAGCTTTATCCTCAAGAATATTGTTAATCCACTTGCTAAAGATATTTCTAAATATAAAGGAGATAATGGAGATTATTCATTTAAAGTAGTGAACTACGATTCACAGTTATTTTTTTTGACACAGTATAACCATGGCCATCAAAAAATTTCAGGACATCAGGTTGAAATTGATAATAGAACAGGACGTTTTAAATTTCATTTACCAAATCAAGATGCAAACCGTGCCCTTAATGCTATGGTTTTGGAACAATGGCGCAAAGATGATATTTATATTGCGAAAAAAAAATGCAGGGATGCAGGTTTTTTAACTCATAAAGATATCGAATACCTTGCAGAGTCAGCTCTAACTACTCGTACCATTACACAGGATTATGCAAAAAAATTAGCAACAAGATTTCAACTTATTATTGTCGATGAATGCCAAGATTTATCTTTTGAGCAATTAAGTATCTTGAAAGCTATGATGCTGACCGGAACAAAATTACATTTTATTGGAGATCTTAATCAATCTATATATGACTTTAGAGATGTCGATCCTAATAACATTATTAATTTTATAACTGATAATGGCTTTCGAGAAATTCAATTAACTAAAAACTTTAGAAGCTGTCAGAAAATTGTCAATATTGCTACTAAGATTATGGAATCTGGTTCAATCGAAGCTAATTTCACATCACCCGAACAATCATGTTTTGCACTTCAGTATCAAGACTCACCTAGTGAGGTTATTCCACATTTTCATGAATTAACAAAACAGTATAGCAATCGAGTTTTAGTGGCTAGAGGCCATCAGACTCTAAATCAATTATCAATTATAGATAATACACCAAAGCTTTCATCAGAGTTTTTACTGAGTTCTCTTTTAAACTTTGATGAAACAAGCTATAGAGAAATTAATCAATCTTTGATTGAATTTTCAGAGTATATTAAAAATAAAGTTCAGTTAGAAACTAAATCAAGCGACTATAATTGTCCTCAAATTATTGAATCTGAATTAGAGTGGAGATTATTTCTTTATAAATCTATTCAGTACTTATTAAGTAATGGCCTAAAACTAGAAACTAGTTCATGGACAGATTGGTGCAAAAAACTTAATGCTGTAATCATCAATTTACATGAGCAAGAATTTGTGCTACCAGAGATTTATGAAGCATTAAAAAGTTCTGACTTTAAAATTAAGTCTCCAAGTGGGAAAGCAAGTAATTGCATATCTACCTATCATCGCAAAAATCATGCATTGGATATCAAATTCAGAAAATCAACTATCCATGGTGTTAAAGGTGAAACACATGAGGCTACCATGCTGATTTCAAATCCTACACGGAATGGAACTGGTACACATTGGTCTCATTGGATAGGAGATAAAACATCTGAAGCTGCTAGATTTGCTTATGTAGCATCATCTAGACCAAAGCATATTTTAGTTTGGTGTGTTAAAAAACTAAATGCTTCCGATCAGAAGAAATTAGAAAGTTTAGGATTTGAAGTATTGAGTTGTTGGTTCTGAAATCTAAGATATGTTTAGCAAGTTAAAGTGTCCAAGTTAAATAAGAATCATTGTTCATACTCGTGATACTTAGGGTCCGTTTGTATAGGAATATGTACTAGCTTAGTTCAAAATGTTAAATCTTAGGATACAATTTTTTGAGTGTATCTAATTGGCTACTTTTAAGCGGAACTAGTGGACTACTCTTAAATGGAATTAGTGGACTACTATTGATGATATATACAGGCAAGTGTTAGAGATATTCGTTGAAAATACCGATGAAGTAGGTGATCAACCAGTACTAGAGGCTATTAATCACCCAGTAGGCATTATTACAGAAACACTCATTAACTTATGGTTCCATAGCAAACCAAATGATAATGAAAAGTTGCCTAAGGACTTCTTAGAAATATTCAGTACATTGGCCAGTTTAGAACATACTTCATATAGACATGGTAGAGTGATTTTAGCTGCTAATTTAATTCCGCTTTATAGGGTCGACAAAATTTGGACGGAGACTCATTTATTACCTTTATTTAATTGGGATAATAAAAAGGCAAAAAATGTATGGGAAGGTTTCTTATGGTCACCACGTATCTATGTCCCATTATTGATTAGTATAAAGGAAGATTTCTTAGAAACTGCACACTATTATTCTCAACTTGGTGAGTACAAGAACCAATATATAAGATTTTTGACATTTGTGGCTTTAAACAATTTAGATGGATATGCATTAAGTGACTTTGTGGATGTCTTTGATGAGCTTCCTCAAGAAGCATTAAATGAAGCAGCACATGCTTTGGTTGATTATATAGAAGCAAATAAAGATCAACGTGAAGAGCATTGGAAAAGTAATGTTGCAATTTTTTGGAAGGAAGTATGGCCAAAAAATAAAGAGCGTATGTCTTTGAGTATTGCGAGGTCAGTAGCAGAGATATTAATTTTATATGGTGATGATTTTTCTAGCTCTTTTGAAACTCTAAAATATTGGTTAAGACCTATAAGCTATCCTTATCGTATTTTAGATGAGTTGGTAAAGAGTAAGATATGTGAAAAATATCCTTTGGAAACATTGGATTTTATTCATTTGATCATAAGCAAAGAAGACATCCATAGCCTAGATAAGTTGAAAGAATGTTTGAAACTTATTGCTCAGTCTAATCCAGAGTTAGTTAATAACCATGAATATATAGAATTAATGGACTTATAGGAATCCAAAAGTCCAATGAACTAAAGTTGATTGGACTTTATATTTCTCCAATTTATGTATAGATCTTTTAGCTAGATTCAATAAGAACACATCAAAACTTGGCGATGTATGACTAGGTTTATCTGGCTTATTCAGTTTGATGTGGATTGAAAAGCTCTATATTACGATGCTATAGCCTATATGAGGCAATATGGTTTAATATCTTTATAGGGTTTTACGAAGTATATAGTTTGGCAAAATTAAGATTTTTTGCACTTAAAAAATTATATTGAAATTAATATTTTACGCCTAATTTACGCCAATTAATTGTAAGTTGTTGTTTTTGGATAATAAAAAGCCCCATGGTTAGGGGCTAGTCGTATATAGGTCAAGCCCATATACTGTAAGAGGCTCATCTCAAACTAAGCGTATTAGAACACAGCAGCCTGCAAATAACCATCTAAATCTGATTTAAACAGCCAATTGTTGCTCAATCACCGGCCATAAATTCTGATGCGATTTTTTAAACATCAGCATATGACCAATGGCCTTATAAGCATAACTTTTAGGTTTAAGTTCAATTATTTGGGTTTTTGCGTTTGGATATAAACGTAGTAAATCTTTCACATTGGCTTCGGTGGCAATCTCATCATCAGATGACCAGATTGCAGTCACAGGGCAGGTGATTTGAGCATGATAATCATGGGATGGTGCAATATTTTTACCAATCGCGTTGATTACATAACCCGGTTTACTACAGAACTGCGCCCATTCGCGAGCCACATCTTTAGGCAGGTTTTCACCCATACCAATCACTTGAGTTGGGCCATAGCCTTTAGTGATGCGAGCCAGTGGGAAAATGACATTAAACATCACTGGCGCAAGTAACTTGGTTTTGCCTTTGAGTCCTTTCACATGTCCGGTAGAGCCAGAGACAGCCACCACTTTTGCGACTTTATCATAATTTGGCACAATACCTAAAAGCTGACCACCGGCACTATGTCCAAGTAGGATCACTTTTTCTGCATTTGTACGCGTTGATAAAGCATCAATCGCGGCCGGTATATCCAGTTGCCCCCATTGCACAATACTGGCTTTTGAATTTTTCAAAGGGCCATGTAGTGAATCACCAATCCCGCGAAAATCAAAGACCATAACGGCATAGCCTTGAGCTTGTAACCACACACAAAACTGATGATAAAACTGTTTGGTAATGCCAGTTGCTGGACAGACTAATACTGGAAGTTTGTCAGTTTCAGAAATTGCTGCATAAAAACGTGCACTTAAGCGATAGCCATCTTGGCACTGGAGAGTCAATGTTTCAAATTCAGACATACGTTACACTATATTTTTTAGAATCCTGATGAAGCTTTTACTGTATAGATTTTTAGCAGGGTAGCTCGGGGAAAACATGACTTTAAAGTCAGTCAAATAATAAACATGGAATGATCTTATGCAGCTAATGGAACTTGAGCTGGCCGTTAAAATCGGCATTATTTTTAGTGGAATCTTCTTGTGGATCGGGATGTTCACCGGCGTTTGGAAATATTGGCAGATTCGTCAATCGCCTCAGTCACGTGCACATTATTATGTCGATATTGCCCATCGTAGCAGCCTGCTTTATGCACCTGCGACCTTAATTCTGGCAGTATTGGCCTATTGTTCAGTATTGCCGAGTATGGTGAATCTGATTTGCGTACTCATTAATATAATATTTTTCAGCTTCTCGATTGCCGCTTATATGTTGCATGGTTTCCTGCAAGACACAACGAATCAGTTTAAACAGCCGCATCAATTGGGTAAGTTTCATTTGCCAGGAAGTTTAATGACTTTCGCCATGCTGGGTTTAATTGTCGCAGAATTGGGCGGGACGGGGATCTTGCTCTATGGGGCATTTATCAGATTATTCTGATCTTCTCTTTATTGTTATTCTGAAATGATGCTGGAATGATTGAAAGTCAAAACACTTTTTTCACCAGATGGATGACTGGCCAAATCATCCATCTGGGCTAATTTAAAATTTGTTTATCGGTATTTCTGGTCTATGGCAGCCCATAGGAAAAACGCAGCTGAGACAATCAGTGCATAGCCAAAGTATTCAAGTTTTAAATTACCTTGAATTAAGCAATGGACGGTTAAAGTCAGCATGAGTGCAAAAGTGGTGCATATAAATGTCACCAGATTGGTGTTGTTGGCTTTAAGAGCGTCAATGAAGACTTGCTTGTTGAAATGTAATGATAACATCTCCATCCCTCCCATTTATTTATGTTATTGAAGATTAAAGCAGATTTAATCAGTCAGAATTGAATATATAGTTGTACTGTTTAATTTGGACCTTTGCAACTGCTGTGGCAGGCTTTTACAGTCAAAATGGCCATCTTTAGTCGTATAACTACATAATCACTTGATTAGGCAAGAATTATATTTTCAGATGTCACCTCCAGTTAGTTTTGGAAATAAGATGTAGTCATCATTTAATTAATGCGACCAGATAGAAAATGCAAATTCTACGCCAAAGATATGTAGTGTTAATCAATACTTTGTAAACCTGCGTATGACTCGGAGGGGGACTTGGTTTAAGTTAGCAACAATAGGTATCTAAAATCAGGAAATTAAAAGTTTTGTTTATATTTATATAAAAAATAAAATAATTAAAGTGCAATTCTATACATCATATTTTATAGAAAATCTTAGTATCAAGATTTACAGCGGTGATTGATTTGATGTCATCATTAAGAAACAATAAATGTCCGTTTGGGTAAAACCTGACAATTATTGATCACGCTCAAACCGGATTTTGGGTAAAAATACGATTCTTCAGACATCCTAGAAATTTTAGTTTCTAATACGGTCAATTACAGCTGTAATCAGCAATACAATCATGGATGGAATAAACCAGGCCAGATTCTGTTCTGATAGAGGTAAATTTTGCAGGAATGCAGGCAATTCAAAACCAGCGACTTTTAATCCGTCAAAAATACCAAAGATAAAGGCTACCAGGGTCACTGGCGCAATCACATGAGATGGTTTCTTAAAGAAGTTTGCACAGAAGCTCAGCATAATGACGCTAATGGCAGGCGGATAAATCGCGCTCAAGACTGGAACCGAAACGGCAATCAGTTTGGTTAAACCCAGATTTGAAATCACCAGTGAGAAGCCCACCAGAATAAATACAAAGATCTTGTATGGGATTTTGGTCAAGCTGGAGAAATACTCAGCGCAGGCACAGGTCAGACCAATTGCAGTCACCATACAGGCAATAAAAATCATGCCAGACAGGAAGTAGGCACCCATATCGCCAAAAGCATGTTGTACATATGCATGCAGGATAATGGCACCGTTGGCTGCATTTGGGGCAATCTCATGGCTACCCAGTCCAAGTTTAAACAGACTTAAATACACCAGAGTTAAACCAATACCAGAAATAATGCCGGCATTAACCGCATATTTGGTAATCAGTTTTTTATCCGTTACACCACGTGAAGTAATGGCTTTGACAATCACAATACCGAAAACTAAAGCGCCCAAAGTATCCATGGTTAAATAACCATTTACGAAGCCTTCAGTCACTGGACTGGTAACGTAATTATCGATCGCTGCAGGCGGATTGCTGGCAGGAATCATCACGGCTGCTACACCCAAAATTATCAAAGAAATAATTTTAAGTGGCGACAGGAAATAGCCGACGGTATCCAGAATCTTGTTTGGATATAAAGACACGATGGTCACCACAGCAAAATAGATGATGCTGTAAATGAGCAGGCTGCCAGATTCATTGCCAAAGTAAGATGAAAAACCGATTTCATAAGAAACGGTTGCGGTACGTGGCGTCGCAAATAAAGGACCAACAGCTAAGTAACAGATTACAGTCAGCAAAATACTGGCTGCTTTGCCCAGAGGCGAGCTTAGTGCCTGAATGGAGCCTTCAACGCGAGACAACGCAATAATGGTAATCACGGGTAAGCCGACTGCTGTAATAAGGAAACCTAAAGCAGCGAGCCATACGTGTTCACCGGCTTGTTGAGCCACAATCGGTGGGAAGATAATGTTGCCCGCACCAATAAACAGTGCAAAGGTCATAAAACCTAGGGCGACAATATCCCGAGTACGCAGACTTGTCATAAAGGGAGATCAATAGAACAAAAGAAAGCGATTTTAGTGTATATGTCCAATTTTTTGGAGTTTATTTTAAGGCTGGAAGCCTTGATTCTAGTGAGTTTGCGGATCATATAACCGGTCATTCAAATCTTGGTAGAAATATATGTTTGATAATTCGCTGAAAAATATATTTTTCCTTATAAGCTCAAAAAATATCTGCACTTGATATCAAAATATGTCAGTTATTGTTTGTATAAATAAACAGCAGTGAAAATTCCTATTTCAAGGAAAATTGCTGTGCTGAAACTCAACAACTGCGACATATTTCGCAAAAAAGGGATTATAATTCAGGGATTCATAGTGAGGATAGGTATATGCGAGCTCCAGCGATTAGTCTTAAGACTGAGCAAGATGTTGAAAAACTGCGGATATCTGGGCGTTTGGCTGCAGAGGTTTTAGCGATGATCGGGGGGCATGTCAAGCCAGGTGTTACGACTGAATATCTGGATGATCTCTGTCATGATTTTATTGTCAATACATTAAAAGTGACGCCAGCCAATATTGGCTATTATGGCTATACCAAAACCACCTGTATTTCACCGAATGAAGTGGTTTGTCATGGCATTCCATCATCAAAAGTCGCTCTCCAAGATGGCGATATTATCAATATTGATGTGGCCATTATTAAAGACGGTTATTTTGGTGATACCAGCCGGATGTACTATGTTGGAACACCATCTTCAGAAGCCAAGCGACTGGTCAATACCACTTATGAAGCCATGGTGGCCGGGATTCATGCGGTGAAGCCGGGCGCGACCTTGGGTGATATTGGTTATGCGATTCAAACGGTCGCACAGCGTGAAGGCTATTCCATTGTGCGTGAATATTGCGGTCATGGCATCGGCAAGGTCTATCACGAACAGCCAAACATTCTGCATTACGGCCAGCCGGGTCAGGGCATTAAACTGGTCTCAGGTATGGTGTTTACCATTGAGCCGATGGTGAATATGGGTAAAGCCCGCGTCAAAGAGTTGAAAGATGGCTGGACTGTGGTCACCACGGATAAATCCTGGTCTGCCCAATGGGAACATATGGTCTATGTCACCGAAACCGGGTTTGAAGTCTTGTCGCCTTGGCCTGAAGGCACAGGTGAGTATCCGGAGATTTAAAATATTGATTGAATGATCTTTATTAAGCTAATCCACTTACATAAATTACAACTCACTTGTGCTTGTTGACGAAAAAATACAAAACACTACATTAAACAGTGGTTTAGGATTTTATATCTGATTAAACTAAGAATCAGATACATAGGTTCCCTTTTTTTCGCTTACTATGCTGTAGTGACAGTTTCTCTAGCTCATTTTTCCCCAAGAATGAGCTATTTTTTTGTCCATTTTTCTAAAAAGCGTATTACTTAGCGCTGATTTAATTCAGCAACCAGATAATCAATAAAGACCCGTACTGCGGGCAATAAGCCACGACGTGAAGGATAAACCACATGGAAAATACCATGTGGTGCTTTCCAGTCAGGAAGTACCCGAACCAGTTCACCACTTGCTACATACTGCTCGACCACGTTATCAGGTAACAAAGTGATGCCTGAGCCTGACGCGGCCAGTTGTGCCAGCATATTTAAATCAGACCCCATGACCGTTGGACTGACACGTATTTTTTTCTGTTCCTGCTGTTCATTCTGTAAGGTTAGAAACTGCTCGGTATGGTCTTCGGCCATACTCAGGATTTTATGTTCAGCCAGTTGCTCAGGGGTTTTCAGTTCACCAAATTCGTTTAAGTAACCTTGACTGGCGAATAGATGTTGCTCAATTTTTTCAAACTGGCGAATCACTAGATTCGGGTCATCATCCAGGCTGGAACGGACACGTAAGGCCAGATCAAAGCCTTCATTGATAATATCGACCCGGCGATTGGTGATCATCATCTGAACTTTAATTTCAGGATATTTTTTCAAAAAATCCGGCAGAATTTTTGCCAGTTCGTTCTGGGCAATAGACACTGGCAGACTGACTTTAATAGTTCCGCGCGGTTCAGTGCTTAGATGGTCAACCAGATCATGCGCTGCCTGTGCAGCATTCAGCATAACTTGGGCATGCCGATAAATATTCATGCCAATATCGGTGACGGCAAAATGACGCGAACTGCGCTGAATCAGACGTACACCCAGACGCTCTTCCAGATTAAACACCCGGCGGCTAAGTTTGGATTTGGGAATATCGGTTGCACGTTCGGCTGCACTAAAGCCGCCATGTTCCACCACCTGAGCGAAA
>NZ_JBLVOM010000014.1:0-28607 GCF_053543775.1 Acinetobacter endophylla
CAACCTGATTTAATTTATCAAGAATTATGGGGGGTCTTCATTGCCTATAATATTCTAAGAAGACAAATGAAACATATGGCTCAACGTGCAAAAGTCAGTCCTTTGAGAATCAGCTTTCATATTGCCTCTATCAGCATCCTGAATATATTAAGATTTGATTCTTTAGACTCCGCAGGGAATTTACCTAAACATCTAGAAAGTTTACTGGAGAAATCGAGGAGGTATGTTTTGCCTGAGAGAAGGGTTAGAAGTTGCCCACGAGTTGTGAAAGGAAAACCGCAGAAATACCCAAGAAAATGCCAGTCAATTTCTTAACTGACTGGCATTACTCCATATGGAGGCTTTTTATATTAAGTGTTTAATGCGAGTTAGGCTGTTGAGTCACTTGCTGATATTTGAGAATGTATTCTTCGCGAATGGCAAGGCGTTGCTCAGGAGATGCTTTTTGCATACGTGCGCCCAGTTCTTTGCGTTCCTGACTGCTCATCATTTGCCAAGTCTCACGCATTCTCTGTTTTTCCGCATCAGGGAGTTGGGTAAACCAGTCCATACGCTGCTGTAAGCTGACACTTTGTTGTTCGGGAATTTCTTTTAGAGATTGGTAACGTTTAATCAGTGCTAATTGTTCAGAATCAGAGAGACTATCCCAAGTATCAGTTACTTGGGTATTCGCATCCTTGGAAAATAGCCAAAAACGTTCAAATCCTGCAAAGCTGGTTTGCAGAAAACTGAATGCACAAAAAGCAATCGCCAATTTTTTAGCTGCCATGTGGAACTTTGTCCTCACCTAAAACCATTAACATTTCTAAATCTTCAAGCATTTGCGGAGACAGTTTTGGGACTGACACCATTTGAGTTTGCGGCTCGTTATGGTCCGAAAGATTTGGTAATACCACAATGCCTGCAATCGCAGCTGCCAAAGCAAAACCTGACATTTTTAGAAATGCAAAGCGTGAATGTTTTGAATCCTGAATTTCTTCAAGAACATGGTGCATGACAACAGGTTTGTCTTTATGTTGTTGTGCCAGTCCATCAAGTTTGGAAGTTACTTGTTTTAAGAAATCATCTTGATTCATTCGGATGACCCTCCCAGATATGGATTTAAATGTGCTAAAGAGGCGCGTAAGCCTTGGATAGCACGGTGGTAATGGGTTTTTACACTGCCTTCTGTGCAGTTCATAATCTGTGCGGTGGTATGCGTATCAAATCCTTCCCAAGCTCTTAGCATAAATGCCTGCTGCTGACGCACAGGCAATTTTGCAATCGCTTCCTGGATTTCTTCAGCAGTAACTGCCTGATCGAGAAAGTCCAGAGGCGTTGGTGTTGATTCATCGACGACATCATCGAATTCAATTTCGTCGTCATCGAGACTGACTTTTTTGAAAAATGAGAATATTTGACCACGCCGTGACTCTTTACGGCGCCAGTCCTGTAACTTGTTGTTGAGAATGGTATAAAATAGGGGATACCATTCTTCAGTGCTTTTTTCTGCATAGGATTTGTGTAAGGAAATGAAAGCTTCCTGAACCAGATCCATGGCAATACCATGATGACCTTGAGTTGCACTTTCCATCATCACCAAAGCACGCCCAGTCACATCCTGCATGAAATTCTTCAGACGTGCTTCAGCCGTACTCTTCAGAATACTTACATCATGTGTTTGCAGCTGTTTTGGTGCTAAATCCATAGAGATGGAAAATCCTGTCATTGGACACCCACCATTATTCCCAAGTTCATAATCATATAACGTTGGGAATTCTGGTTTGGTTGACAATTAAGTTTATTATTTTTGTAGTTTAATCTATTTTATACACGGGCAGGGTCGTATTAAAACACTGTAACCTAAATCCCTAATTAGATACGTTGACGTACCATTTCAAAGAAACAGATCGAACCTGCAATTGCGACATTCAGTGATTCCTGACCACCGGGTTGCGGAATGCTCACTGCTTCAGCATGTTGCATCGCATAATCAGATACGCCTTGACCTTCATTGCCCAGAATCCATACGCAAGGTTTACGTAAGTCTTTTGAATACAGGCTTTCAGCGCGATGTGAGCTAGTCACATAGACAGGGATTTGAAATTGCTCAAGAATTTGTTCAAGCGCAATATTTTCAAAGGTTTGCAGTGTGAAATGTGCACCCATACCGGCACGTAATACGCGTGGAGACCAGAGCGATGCAGAACCTTTGGTACACACAATCTGTTCAATACCGGCAGCAGCAGCAGAGCGAAGCAGGGTGCCTACATTACCCGGATCCTGTACATTTTCCAGAATCAAAGTGTCTGCTTTAAAATCCAATGCATAATTTGCTGTCGGTAGAGTGACCACAGCTAAACAGGCTAAAGATGTTCCTAAAGTGCTTAAATCTTTGTATAAAGACTCGCTTAGAACAAAGACCATACCGGTGTATTTTGCGAGAATTTTCTCGAAATCAGGATGTGAAAGTGCATGTTCAGTGGTGAAAATAGAATCAATCTTACGGTTTTCATGGAGCCAGGCGAGAGATAGATGCGTGCCTTCTAAAACCGTTTGACCCTGTTTTTTACGATAGGTATTTTGTTCAATTAAACCACGTAAGTGTTTAATCTTTGGATTGTCTTTTGAATCAAGAAAAAAAGTTGGCATGGGAGATATAATCCACGGCAGCCGATTCAATATCGACTGCCGCTATAAAAATTAGTTGTGGTAGCTGGTCACAAGATCAACTTCGTTTTTAGAACCAATGATCACTGGTACACGTTGATGTAGATCTGTCGGTTCGATCTCAAGAATACGCACGCGACCTGTAGTCGATGCACCGCCAGCCTGTTCCATGAGCATGCTCATTGGGTTGGCTTCGTACATTAAACGTAGACGGCCAGCTTTAGCCGGATCTTTAAGGTCGTATGGATACATGAAGATACCGCTACGGCAAAGAATACGGTGAATGTCGCCCACCATACAGGCAACCCAGCGCATATTGAAGTCTTTTTCACGAGGGCCAGTCTTGCCAGCTAACAATTCATCGATATAACGCTGTACTGGTGCTTCCCAATGACGCTGATTCGATGCATTAATCGCATATTCTTTAGTATCTGCAGCAACCTGAATGGCTTCAGAAGTCAGTAGGAATTCTTGAGTTTCAGGATCATAGGTAAAGAACACCACGCCTGCACCGACCGTCAATGCCAGCATAGTCGATGGGCCATAAAGCACATAACCTGCAGCTACCTGATGAACACCGGCTTGCATAAAGTCTTCTGCCTGAGTCACAGCATTCTTCGCAGGAAGAATCGAGAAAATAGTACCAACACACATATTGATGTCGATATTGCTTGAGCCATCTAATGGGTCGAACAATACCAGAAATTGACCATTTTCTTGTGCAGGGGTGAATTCGTCCAGTTCTTCTGAGGCCAAACCACCCACATTTGGATGTTGCTGCAAGGCATCAATCAAATAGTCATTAGAAATGACATCCAGTTTCTTTTGCTCTTCGCCTTGAACGTTTTCATGCTGTGCACTTCCCAATACACCCGCTAAAGCACCTTTTTGCAGCAATTGATCAATGTCTTTACAAGTGTTTGCAATTGTTTCAATAACTTGCGCAAGTTCAGGTGTAAGATTCCCGCTTTGTTGTTGTAAAAACTGGGATAAAGTGCGGTATGACATAGGGGGAAACTCCAAGACTTAAATCGGGAAAATATGATCAAAACGATATGCGGCTATATTTTAGATGAGAACGTACTAAAAGAAAAATTAAACTGGATTATTTGTATCGATTTTGCCCTTGCAACTCCTGCGAAAAGTGCTATGTTGAAGACAAAGGAAAATTGAGAATAGGAGCACAGATATGACAACATTGAAGTTTGATGCGACTCCAACGCCAAGCGAAGGCATTACTTTAGATGATATCTCTGAAGACAAGATGAAAGAAGCCTGGCGGGATTATGAAGCAAAACCAGAGTACAAACAATTCAATAAACATGACCTGATCGAATCGATGCATCCGGCTGAACAGGATCAGCTTCCAAAGTAGACCGATTCTTTCATTGTAGCCAATAAAAAGCACTCATGATTGAGTGCTTTTTATTTGATGAAACCATCATGAATGAAAATTATTTCAACAATGGTGGTACCGCTTCATAATTAATTTCTACACGGCGGTTTTCTTTCCAGGCATTTTCGTCATGGCCCGCATTGATTGGCATTTCCTTACCATAGCTGACTGCTTCCAATTGACCAGGATTCACACCAGTCGTCACCAGGAAACTTTCTACTGCTTTGGCACGACGCTCGCCAAGTGCCATGTTGTATTCACGGGTACCGCGTTCATCGGTATGGCCAGTGAGTGCTACACGTGAATTGGCATTGGCCATCAGGAACTGCGCATGGGCTTGCAGCGTATTTAGATCTTCATTGCTGAGCTCAGTACTGTCATAGTCAAAATGCACCACGCGTTTTGCTAAGAATGCTTTATTTTCTGCAGTAACGCCTTTTGCAGAAGCGCCTGCCATGTTTTGTGCATTCAGTGCTGCATCTTCACTCAGACCTTGAGTATTCACAGTTGTTGTACCGGTCGTATCTAAACCGCCCGTTTGAACTTCAGCGGCAGGCTTACGGCTCGCACAACCTGTCATGACAACAGCTGCTGCTAAAAGTGGCAAGGCAAATAATTTTACTTTGTTCATCTTCATCTCCATGAAGTTTGATTATGGGGTAAAGGGTTTATCAATATAAAAATCTTATTTTGGCGCCCAAGCCGGTTCACGGACTTCACCCGTTTCACTTGGTAAATTCATACGGAAGCGGCCATCCAGCGACATGATCGACAAGAGTCCGCGTGCACCTTCACGGGTGGCATAGACCACCATCTGGCCATTTGGTGAGAAGCTCGGCGATTCGTCCAGCGTCGTTGGCGTCAGAATATTGTTCACACCGGAGGTCATGTCCTGAACCGCAACTCGATAGTTACTGCCGCTTGGACGATGAACTAATGCAAGTTTTTTACCATCTGCGCTCAGCGTGCCGCGCGCGTTGAATGCACCACGGAAGGTCAGGCGTTTATTGCTACTTGATTCAAGATCATGGCGGTAAATTTGCGGAGAACCACCACGGTCAGAAGTGAAAATAAAAGATTTTCCATCTGGCGAATAACGTGCTTCAGTATCAATAGCACTGTCATTGGTCATACGTTGTAGCTTACGCGTTTCCAGATTCATCTGGTAGATTTCCGGATTGCCATGCATAGAGGCAGTAAACAGCATGCTCTTACCATCTGGAGAGAAGCTCGGCGCGCCATTCAAGCCGCGGAAGCTGGCCAGTTTTTCACGTTGTCCTGTTGCCAGATCCTGTACATAAATCGCCGGACGTTTGGTTTCAAAGGACACATAAGCGATTTTTTTGGCATCTGGTGTCCATGCCGGAGAAAGGATTGGATCACGTGAGGTCAAAATGGTTTTTGGCTGTTCGCCATCGGTGTCGGCAATCTGCAAGGTATAGCGTTGTTCCGGCGTAGCAGGATTACGCAGCACATAGGCAATACGTCCGCTAAAATCACCAGGAATACCGGTCAATGCCTGATAAATGGCATCACTGATCATATGTGCTGCCTGACGGGTGCGTGAGGCTGGAACAGTCAGCAATTCATTTAATAGATATTGTTTTTTTTCGACATCATAGAGCTGATACTGGATTTCAAAAGAACCATCGGCTGTGGTCTTGGATGAGCCGGTGACTACATAGGGAACACCAGCTGATGCCCAAGCTTCTGCATTCGGATTATTCAATGTCGCTGTTGCAGGCAGGTTTTTTGAAGCACTGGTAAAGCGGCCAGAACGATTCAGGTCATTTTCCACAATAGGATAAATGCTCTGATCCTGACTGAAAGGTACAACGGCAATTTTAGGTGCTGCCTCAGGTGCCTTGGTAATTTCCAGATGCAATTGGGCATAGGACTGGGTTGCCAATACAGGGCTTAAAGCGCTAATGATTGCGAGGCAGAGTAGATGTTTGCGAGTCTTTTCCATCATTCGTTATTTACTCAAATCAACGGATTTATTGTATAGGTGCTTGGGCTACATCATCGCATGGATTTAATAGAATAAAACCATGAATTTATGACCAAACTGTTATGACACTGTGAAAAGTGAATATTATTTAATCAATTTAAAGTGAAGTTTAGCTTAAAAAATAAAAGCCATCACAACATTATTTATGTGATGGCTCCGTTTTTTATTGCGCAGTAAAGGTTGAAGTAAAGCTTCGCGCTTCACGGCGTGCATCTGGATCGGAAGGCATTGGATAAGGTGCAGCAGCACGAACTGCAGCTTCTACACTGGCTTTCATATCGGGATCACTTGCACTTACCACTACAGAAATGACAGAACCACTATCACTTAGCGTGACGCGAGCGTTGGCAGTTTTACCAGATGAACCCACTGGTGTATTCCAAGCCTGTTTAACTTTATTAGTAAAATCGCGCTTCGCAGTGGATGCAATCCGTTTTGATTCCGCTTTTTTCTGTGCAGCTTCTTCAGCAGCCTGTTTAGCGGCTGAAGCTTTGGCATCTGCATCAGCTCTGGCTTTTGCTTCGGCATCTGCTTTGCGCTTGGCGTCTGCATCCGCTTTGGCCTTAGCGTCGGCATCTGCCTTGCGTTTGGCATCAGCGTCGGCTTTAGCAGCCGCATCGGCTTTAGCTTTCGCATCAGCATCCGCTTTGCGTTTCGCCTCTGCATCATTTTTAGCCTTGGCTGCCGCGTCTGCTTTGGCTTTTGCTGCTGCATCCGCTTTAGCTTTCGCTGCTGCATCGGCTTTAGCTTTCGCATCAGCATCTGCTTTACGTTTCGCCGCTGCATCATTATTGGCTTTTGCTGCCGCATCTGCCTTTGCTTTAGCAGCAGCTTCAGCCTTACGTTTGGCATCAGCCTCTGCTTTGGCTTTTGTTGCAGCATCCGCTTTTTGCTTGGCAGCTAAGTCGGCTTTTTTCTGTGCTTCCAGTTTGGCTTTTTGTGCAGCATCGGCTTTGCGCTGTGCATTCAGTTCAGCTTGGCGTGCAGCTTCGGCTTCCGCCTTGGATTTTTGCGCTGCATCCGCTTTGGCTTTTGCCGCTGCCTGTTTCGCCTGTTCAGCTGCTTCGGCACGTTTCGCTGCTTCAGCTGCTTGTTGCGCAGCCTTGGCTTGTGCTGCCTCTGCCGCTTTTAGTTCCTGCTGGGCTTTTTGTGTATC
This sequence comes from Acinetobacter endophylla, assembly GCF_053543775.1. Taxonomy (NCBI): domain Bacteria; kingdom Pseudomonadati; phylum Pseudomonadota; class Gammaproteobacteria; order Moraxellales; family Moraxellaceae; genus Acinetobacter; species Acinetobacter endophylla. Next base: position 7,213 of record NZ_JBLVOM010000014.1, read on the forward strand.
GACTTTAGGAGCAGGCGGAGTCACAGGTACAGCAGGGGCTGCTGTCGGAATCACAGGAGCAGGTTCTATACTGGGTTCAGCAGTCTGGGTAATTTCTTCTGCGACATTTTCATGTGCAGTTTCCTCAAATTCGGTTTCTTCGCGAGTCACCGGTTTAAGGTCTTCTGGCTTGATCAGAACGGTTTTGATCTGTTTTGGCGGTTCAGGGGGTTTACTCATGCCCAGATAAAGTAAGCCCACCAAAGCCACTGCATGGATGCCTAAGGTGAATCCAAGTGCGATGGCTTTTTTCTGAAATGGTGGCTTTTTATAGTCTTTCATACTTTATTCTAATGGCTTGGTCAGTAAACCGACTTGAGAAAGGCCAGCATCCTGCAGGCTGGACATCAAGGCCATCACATCGCCATAAGGACGGGTATTATGGCCATTGATCACGACATTGAGCACCTTGTTTTCATTTTGCGCCTGGGTTTGGGCATCAACAAGCGTACGGGTTAATTCTTCTAGTGTGACTGGGCCGGTCGCCTGATTTTTATATTCTAGATAATATGAACCATCTTCTTTAAGTGTGACAATCCTCGGGGTATCCTTGGAATCGATCGGTAATCCGTTGGCCTGAGGCAAGTCAACCTTGATGCCGCTGGTAATCATCGGGGCGGTGACCATAAAGATTACCAGCAGTACCAGCATGACATCGATATACGGCACCACATTCATGTCACTTTTTAGTGGCTTTTTAATACGCTGAAAGCGTCCTGAAGCTTGAATCGCCATTAGTCTTTGTCCTGAGTTACGCCCACAGACTGACGTTGCAATAGCGCCACCATTTCTTCGGCAAACAGCGCACGGTCAGAATAGACTGTTTCACCTTTGGCCGTAAAATGGTTGAAAGCCAATACCGCTGGAATGGCTGCGAACAGACCGATCGCAGTTGCAATCAAGGCTTCTGCAATACCGGGTGCGACCGTCGCCAGTGTCACCTGATCAACATCTGCCAGGCCAATAAAGGCGTTCATGATGCCCCAGACTGTACCGAACAGACCAACATAAGGTGCAACAGAACCAATACTTGCCAATGCACCCAGACCTTGTTCCAGATGACCTTGGTCACGGCTTAAACCGACACGCAGAATACGCTCTGTTCCTTCAATCGACTGGGCAGTCGGCGCATGGCGTTTTTTCAGTTTCAGGAACTCGCCCAGACCCTGATAGAAAATATCTTCAAGGCCAGTGCGTTTGGAGTTGAGTTGTGCATTGTTATACAGGGTATTCAGCTCAGCACCAGACCAGAAGATTTTCTGGAAATGTTCATCATCGGCTTGGGCTTTTTTATAATTCATATAGAGCCTGGCAATCAGATACCAGCTATATATTGAGGCTAACAGGAGAGAAAGCATCACCAGTTGTACGACAGGGCTTGCTTGTAAAATAAGATCTGAAACTTGAAGAGATGATTCTAACTGAGTCGCCATAGTTGTTACGTGTGCCAATAAATTTTTTTAGTCTTGTTCCAATTCTTTTTGAATTAGTTCGCGGATTTCATCCGGGAGTCGACGTGGTCGCATCTCTGCACTGATACATGCCAACTCAACCTCACCTGATGCAAGCATGATTTCACCACGATAAATATTTTGTTGCAATACAAATGATGAAGCTTTACATGAAATGACACGTGCCGTAACAGTAATTAAATCATCCATCAGGATCGGACGCATATATTTGACATTAATTTTATGCACCACAAAATTGTAGTCTGTCTGATGCCAGTAATGGCTCACTCCAGCGGCACGTAACCATTCGGTACGGGTACGTTCCATATAGCGAATATGATTGGCGTGATAGACAATGCCACCCGCATCAGTATCTTCAATATAAACGCGGATATTGAATTCAAAGTGATTCGCCATAGTTTTGTTCCATGCAGATTTTCGAAATTTTTGCTTGTTTTTAGATGCAGGAAAGGGATTAGAGTTTGCCGGATTCCTGCCAACAGTCAAGCAATTTAGCGGGACAAAGTTTAGCATTTTGAGTTTTGAGACCAATGGCACAAGGTGTCAAATCTGGACAGAAGTGGTATCGAGGAAGTATAGAACAGCTAACAGCTCATTTATAAAACAGCAGCAGATACTAAAATGCGCGAGTCCATGGAGCCGCGCATTTTTTGTAGCAGAGGATTAGCCTTTATTTTTCTGTTTCCAGTTGGCCTGAACCTGCTCAGCCACTTTTGGATAGTCCAGAATAAAACGGACATGGCTTTCAACACCGGTTTTCAGGGTCGCATCATCAACAATGAAATTCGGGTTATGGTTCGGTGCGGCTTTTGCCGGATCCTGATCTGCTGGTGTGGCACCGACAAACACGAAGAGCGATGGCATGAGCTGGCCATAATAAGCAAAGTCTTCACTGGCGCTGGCATTGTTGTCTAAAACATGCAATTTATCTTCACCATGCACGCTCGCCAATGTCGGGCGCATCAATTCAGTCAAGGTTTTATCATTGGTGGTCACTGGTGCATAAGGTGCAATTTCGACTTTCACCTTGACGTCATTGGCTGCGGCATTGTGTTCCAGCATTTTTGGCAAGTCTTTTAAAATGCCCTGACGTACATCTTCACTATTGGAGCGAATAGTCCCGACCATATTGACCTGATCTGGAATGACGTTGCCGGTGGTGCCGCCCTGAATGCTGCCAATACTGACCACACCCATTCCTTTGGTCAGGTCGGCTTTACGGCTGATCAGGCTTTGTAAATTGGTGACCATCTGGGCAGAGGCATAAATTGGGTCTTTACCTGCCCAAGGCATGGAGCCATGCACCTGACTACCATTGACCTGAATACGTAAATGATCGGCACTGTTTAAAATCGCACCATCTTTGTAGAAGATATTGCCACTTGGCATACCTGCCATTACATGCATCCCGAAAATGACTTCAGGTTTTGGATTTTTTAATGCACCGTCGGCAATCATTTTACGTGAGCCAATCTGATCGCCATGAGTGAAGTTATCAATATCTGCACCGCCTTCTTCGGCCGGCTGGAATACAAACACCACTGTCCCCGCAATTTTATCTTTATTGGCGGCCAGCACTTTGGCTGCACCCAATAACATGGCGGTATGTGCATCATGTCCACAGGCATGCATCACATAAGATTCTTTACCTTGATAAATGGCTTTTTGCTTGCTGGCGAAAGGCACCGTTGCAGTTTCTTTAATTGGCAATGCATCCATATCTGCGCGTAATGCCATCACAGGGCCGGGTTTTGCACCTTTTAATACACCGATTACACCAGTTTTGGCATAGCCTTTACGTACTTCAATGCCGTAGGATTTTAATTCTTTTTGGACCAGCTCCGAGGTTTTGAATTCCATATTGCCCAGTTCAGGATGCTGGTGGATATGTTGGCGTAATTTGATGGTGTGTGCTTCAGCAGCTTGTACAGAATCATCAATCCAGTCGGCCAGGCTGAGCTGGCTACAGAAAAGAAGAGGGAGACAAAGGGATATCTGCTTATACATGTTCATACTTCAGGAGAACCTTAAGAATTTTAAATGGTTAAAGAGATTCTTTAGGATGGCATACTGATCTAATTTCGACCAAAACTCTCTAAGTATTTTTTGATACCTTAAAGGTATTCTGGGTGTTAATATCTGTTCTTAAAGAGCTTTATTTGTTCTTTTACATTGTAAAAGTATGTATATAAATTGATTTTTTATATTTATAAGGTATGAAAATTATAAAAATTTCAGGCTAAAAAGGGATAAAAACGATTACCTCTATATCAATAATCTGAATGAAGTGAAGATTTTTTAAACCTCTTAAACTTATTTTGGCACTTAGATTGCTTTCACTCTTTCGTAATATTTTTTATGACGGAAATTGAACACATGTTAAAACCTTTGGCTTTATCTCTGGCAGTAGCTTCAAGCTTAAGTTTTATTTCGACAAGCCTATGGGCTGAAGACTTTAAGATACTGAAACAGCTGGAAAATAAACCGACATTACTCAAAAGTGGTGAATATAAAGGTCATTATTATGTGCCGAGTACCTTAAATACGATTACTTGGGGTTATCTGCCAAATAAAGATGCAAAACCTGTCTTGACTGCCCCTTCAGGTAGCACAGTTACTTTCGATACAGTTTCGCATGAAGGGCTGCTGGAAGATCAAGGCCGCAATGCAGAGAAATATTTCACATCAAAAGGCGTCAAGCCTGAGCATGTATTGGATGAAGCCAAGCTGATCACGAATTCCAAATTGAAACATGATTTCCATAAAGATGGACCACACATTATTACCGGGCCTGTCTATGTAGAAGGGGCAATGCCGGGCGATATTCTAAAAGTGGAGATTTTAAAAGTTGAACCGCGTGTGCCTTATGGCGTGATTTCAAACCGTCATGGCAAAGGCACCTTACCCGAATTCCCGAAACGTCAGAAACATGAGCATGCATCTCCAGCCAATCCTGATGCTTATGGCAACGTGTCCATTTTTACCCCAATTGAGAAAAATGCGGATGGTGTATGGGAAGGCGTTTTAAAAACTGAATCTGGTAAAGCGATTCGTTTCCCGCTGAATCCGTTTATGGGCACGATGGGCGTTGCACCAAATACCAGTGAGCCTGTGCACTCTGTGCCACCATCATTTTATGGCGGGAATATCGACATCAATGAATTAGGAGCAGGGGCTACGGCCTATTATCCTGTACAGGTGCCAGGTGCTTTATTCTATACAGGCGATAGTCACTTTGTACAAGGTGATGGTGAGGTGGCTTTAACTGCCTTGGAAGGTTCGGCACGTGCGACTTTAAAATTCACTTTGCTTAAATCTGGAAAAGATAAAATTCCGGGTGCAGAGATTAAACAGCCTCTGGCTGAAAATGCTGAATTCTGGATCACGCCGGGTCTGGATGAAGACTTAGATGAAGCCATGCGTAAATCCACCCGTGAAGCGATTCGCTTCCTAGTCAATGAATATGGCATTTCTGAAGAAATTGCCTATGCCTACTTAAGTGCAGCGACTGATTTTGAAGTGTCTCAAGTGGTCGATCGAACCAAGGGTATTCATGCGATGATTCGTAAAGCAGATTTTAAGGAGTTTAAGAAAGAAGAGAAGTAATTTCTTTATTCAGTTTTTTGTTTTGTGCTTTTGCCAGCTGATTCAGGTATGGCCAGTTGGCTTTTTCTTTTGTAATACTTTGAAAATGTTTAGAATGTGAGAAATAAATAATTAAATTAAAATATGTGGGGAAACGTGCAGGAACAACAAACTCAAGCTATGGCTTTACAGCAGCCGAAAGATCAGAAAGTGTATTTAGATGTGCAACATTCGACAGATTGGGTAGTTGTAATCAGTGTTATAGCGTCCGCAATTATCAGCTTTATTGGATTTTTAATTACTATATACGTTGTAAAAAAATCAACTGAATCACAGATCAAGTCTAATGAGGACTTGATTAAATCCCAAAATGAAATAAAAGTTAAAGAATTAAAAACGCTCTATAAACAACGTAGGGCAGAAAACCTTAGAGTTATAATTTCTGAAATTTCATCATATGGAATTGGTTTTTTAAGTAATGCTAAATTTCGATATTTGATTACTAAAAACATAGCCAGTTTAGATAATGAAAGTTTAAAGCTGAATTACCATCAGTTTGAAAATAGTATAACCAAGGTGCTTTCATATATCAGACCAGGTGAGGTGCTAGATGAACAAGTTAGAAAGGAGTTATTTGACTTATTAGATATGGCAACGCAGTTAATTAGCTGTATTTTGGGAGATAAGGATTGTACTGACCAACTAGAAGAACTTGAATATAAGTTGGGATATATTAATGCAAGTTTAAACATATTTTTAATTAATATGCTAAATGAAGAAGCAGCCTAAGCTGCTTCTTGAAATCACTTCTCTTTCGGTTCAGGTGGTGTCATCCCAAACTGCAAATACGCCATATTGGTGGCAATACGACCACGCGCAGTACGCATCACATAACCTTGCTGAATCAGGTAAGGCTCAATTACATCTTCCAACGTGCCTGAGTCTTCCGCCATAGCTGCTGCGAGTGCCTCAACACCGGCAGGGCCGCCATCAAAACGCTCAAGTAACATCGACAGGTAACGGCGGTCGAGGGTATCTAAACCATCTTTATCGACTTTGAGCATGTCCAAAGCACGTTGGGCCATATCCTGATTGATTTCACCAGTCCCTTTGACCTGAGCGTAATCACGGACACGGCGCAATAAACGGTTGGCAATACGTGGTGTGCCTCGTGAGCGACGGGCAATTTCTTTTGCGCCATCTCCCGTCATAGGTACATCCATCAAATTGGCTGAACGCTTGACAATGTGGGTTAAATCTTCAACCGAATAAAACTCTAAACGCTGTACGATTCCGAAACGGTCACGCAGCGGAGAGGTGAGTAGACCGGCACGTGTAGTTGCAGCTACCAAGGTAAATGGCGGTAAATCCAGTTTAATCGAGCGAGCAGCAGGGCCTTCACCAATCATGATGTCGAGCTGATAATCTTCCATTGCCGGATACAGGATTTCTTCAATCACGGGTGAAAGACGGTGAATCTCGTCAATAAACAGGACATCACCTTCTTCCAGATTGGTTAGCATCGCGGCTAAGTCGCCGGCACGTTCCAGAACCGGACCAGAAGTTGACTTGAGATTGCCACCCATTTCTCGGGCAATAATATTGGCCAACGTTGTTTTACCCAGACCTGGCGGACCAAAAATCAAGGTGTGATCGAGGGCTTCTTCACGGCCGCGGGCTGCACCAATGAAAATTTCCATCTGCTCACGAACCACCGGTTGACCGATGTAGTCATCGAGGGAAGTTGGGCGGATGGCGCGATCGAAATGATCTTCGGGTTTTTCAGAACCACTGATGAGACGGTCTTGCATCTTTTGAGTTAATCTCTATGGTTTATTTGAGGTGAATAAAGTCATAGCCTCAAAATGCTCTTGGAATTTCTATGCCATTGAGTCGGCATGCTCTTACTTTTGACTGGGCAAAAGTAACAAAACCCATTTGTTAAACTGATGCTACGTCCTGATAGCACAGTTTAACAGGCGACATCCATGTCGCCAGGTAGATTCTGATACTGGCATAAATTTTATATTCAATATCTGATTGCTATTATTTATTCATCGACTTTAATGCAGCGCGGATAATATCGCTGGCTTCTGTAAATTCGCCTTTGGCGGCATTCACCAGTTTTTGTGCTTCAGCAGGCTTATAGCCCAAGGACTGTAATGCAGCTTCCGCTTCAGCCACGGCTGAATTGCCCATAAACTGAATCTGTGGTGCAGTTGAATTACTTGGCACAGCACCTGAAGCCATGGCTTTAAAGCGGTCACGCAATTCAATCATTAGGCGTTCTGCAGTCTTTTTACCCACCCCCGGAACCTTGACCAGAGTATTGATATCTTCATGTTCAACGGTGTGGATCAGCATTTCCACACTTAAAGTGGAAAGGATACCAAGCGCCATTTTCGGACCAACGCCGTTCACCTTTAATAAGGTACGGAAAATGGTTTTTTCCTGCGCATTGATAAAGCCATAAAGTAACTGGGCATCTTCACGAACAGCCAGATGGGTCCACAGGGTAATGTTCTGGCCTTTTTGCAACTGACAGAAAGTGGTTAAAGGAGTATCAATCTCATAACCTACGCCGTTTACATTTAATAAAACAGTAGGCGCTTCAAGTGCCAGCACTTCTCCAATCAGGCATCCAATCATTTTTTATATACTCAAATTTAATACAGGCATAGTAGTCAGCATTTTCGATAAAGGCAAAACTCTATCATTCAAAAGCAGTGATTTTGCTGAGATTATCATCAGGCGCTCGTTCGTGTTAGAGTAACCCGGCTTTATTGCCATGCAGTTCCTGCGCCAGATTATAAGCCTGATGATCCGAGAACTTGGAGACAATATCTAGCACCTGCATAATGTTGTCATAATGATCAGCGCTAAACTGCGCACCCGAGCGTTTTAAAATAGCCATCAAACGCTGCTCTTTAAAGCTTAAAGTTTTGTGCGGCGTGGTCAGTGGAATAAAGGCATCCAGAATCGTTTGCAGACTTTGATGCGCGATAATTTCCAGACCGGCTTTTTGCGGATGTTCGAAGATTTTGTCTCGCGCCAGTTCTTTGGCCCGGTTAATGCCAATCTCAATGTCGGCACTACAATAACCCAGCAATGAGCCTTGCAATTGGCCCATCAAAATTTCCTGTTGATGTCGGGCAAAGGCCGTAGTGACTTCATCTACCAGACGTTTCATGACCCGGCCACGTAAGGCGGCAATTTTTTGTTGCCAGGTGGTATTAGGCAGGTTGATTTCTTCAGGTGTGCCATATTCTCCCAGCAAGTTCAGGAAAACTGGCTCGACTTCGGTGTAACTGAGCATATTCAGGCTGATACCATCTTCCAGATCAATCAGAGCATAGCAGATATCATCCGCAGCTTCTAAAAGATAGGTCAGTGGATGACGACAATAATGGTATTCACCAAGCTGGATTAATCCTAACTGTTCAGCAATTTCCTGCAAAATTTCTTTTTCAGACTGGTAACAACCAAATTTTGGACGTCGGCTGGCCGGGGTGTTACCAGTCGGGTCAATCGCCTCAGAGAGCCATGGGTATTTAAGATAGGCGCCGAGCGTAGCATAGGTCAGGCGCATGCCGCCATCATAGGGATGATAATCAATCTTGGTCAGCAGGCGCAGGCCTTGGGCATTGCCTTCAAACTGGCGTACATCGGCTTCCTGTTCAGGACTCAAATCTTTTAAAAAATCGGTATGAGATGCATCGTCAAACCATTCCCGAATGGCGTATTCACCGGCATGCCCAAAAGGTGGATTACCGATATCATGTGCCAGACAGGCGGCCTGAATGATGGCACCGACATCAGCCGGAGAAATCCAGGCAGGTAAATTATCTTTGATTTTCTCGGCAGCCAACATACCGAGTGAACGGCCAATACAGGAAACTTCCAGCGAATGGGTTAAGCGGGTATGAATGCCATCATGCTGGGTCAGTGGATGGACCTGGGTTTTGCGGTTTAACTGCCGGAAGCTTTGCGAAAAAATAATACGGTCATAATCTTTATGAAACGGGCTGCGTGCCAGTTCAGTGCTCTGCTTTTTACTACCAATCCGAACTGTCGAAAGCAGTTCTAACCAACGCATTTGAGTCATTTATCATTATTCAGTGATCCACTATTTGCATCATGCCAAAAAACCAGCTCTGACACTAGGGCAGTGCGACATGAATTGTCTTGCTGCATATTGTTATTTCAGTCAGCTGGAAAAAACTAAGAATTAAAAATCGAAATCATCAAATGAACAATAAAAAAGCAGACTCAATGGCCTGCTTTTTGTTTAAGGCGAAGAATCAGATTAGCTCTTCGCCATTTTTCTTGGCCTGTTGTGTGTCTTTATAGACATTCAGGCAAATCGTGAACAAGACCAGGCTTGCCACCAATGGCCAAAAAAGTACATATAGAGTCAATAATTGACTTGTCATCTGAAATCTCCTTATTTACTTTTCTCAGATAGATGGTGAAATTCAATCACCATCTTGTTGATTTGTTTAAAATCAAATCGTTCTTTACTGTAGACCAGCGTCAACACAGTACATACCAGCGCACTACTGCCATAAGCTGTCAGTGAGCTTAACAAGGTGCCGTATTCACGCAAGAAGCCGATGGTCCATGGCATGAAGCCAATACTGGCCAATATGCCAACGACCAAGCCCACTTTCTTGCCGAAGAAACCAAAGGTCATCAGACCCAGCACCACACCAATCCCCAGGGTCGCAACGAGTTCAAAGCCAAGTGCGATCAATCCCTGAATCGGAAGCCATTCAAAACGTACAATCAGAAAGCTGAAAAATGCGAGGCCCACTGACCAGTTAAAGGCCCGAGCATTCACCTTGTCCCAATACAGGCTGACAATCACAGGGAACACAATAGAACCCCAAAGCGCACCCACAAAAATCAGCATCGACAAAATGTCAAATTTCAAGGTGGCAATCACAATCCCCAGCATGGTGGCAACGACCATGGTCATACGACCAATAAACAGCATTTTCTTTGGATCAGGACGGTTTTTCGCAATCTGTTTGCCATAAATGTCCGTCATGACAATCGCAGACAGGGCAGACAGATCCGAGTCAGCGGTAGAAGAAAGGGCTCCAATCACCATGATAAATAAAAGCGCGACCATAAATGGCGAAAGATAAGTCGCTGCCATTTGTGGAATCAGGTTATTCAGGTTGCCATCAATGGGTTGAATACCTGCAAATAGCGCCAGTAATCCAAGCATGCCTAGACCAATGACAATTGCAGCATAACCAATGGTTGCAGTGATAAAACTCGGTTTGATCAGGTCTTCACGGACTGCAAACAGGCGCTGGGCAATGGTCTGATTACCAATCGCGTAAGCCAATACGGCAACAAAAAACGGCGCGCCTTGTTCCAGAAAGGCTGTTTTAGAGAAAAAATCCAGCTGTTCCGGTTGCAGGTTATGAATCCCGCTTTGAAACAGGGAAGGTCCGCCTAAGGTAAAGAATAAGGTTGGAATAATGATCACAGCCGCGACAATCATCGCCACCAGCTGACCAAAATCGGTAAAGACCGAAGAACGGAAGCCCGACCAGAGGGTATAGGACAGCACACCGATGCCGGTAATCAGCACGCCATGGATAAAGCTTAAAGGAGATAAAATTTCAACCAGTGCCCCAGCGGCGGTAAAGTTCACCATCAGGCTGATGACGCTACCCACAATATTGGAACCTGCCAGAATCATCTGGCTTTGGTTGCCATGCCGGGCATGCATAATTTCTGCCAGGGTGTGGGCATTAGGTGCCAGTTCACGAAAGCGCTTACCAAAGGGATAGATAAATAAAATCATCAGCGCACCCCACAAACCATAGTGTAGGGCACCGGAAACGCCGTATGTATATCCGGATGAAGCTGCTGCATAAAATGATGCAGCCCAGATCCAGGTGGCGGTCATACTGGCCGCAGACATTCCAAATCCGATGGAGCCATTCGAGACCATGTAGCCATCAACATTTTCATTTTTCTGTTTAATACGTAACGATAGTAAAAAGGTGATGCCATAGAAAAGCACCATCAATAGTACAGTTGCTGTACTAGTGAATTGAAACATACATACTCCTTAAGCGGGTCACCTTTTGTTTTTGAAAATTAAATCATTGGTGACAGATTAAGGCTCTAAAATAGACAGAGCAGTGAAGCTATAGAACATCAAAAAGTTAGTGTCCGAATATAGAATTTATATTCATCTCTACAGCAGAAAGGAAAAACCATTGCTAGGCCCAGAATTTGGACATTTCCTCAGCAATTCGGCTAGAGCTTAACATAAAATCATCAAATTTACTGATGAAGTGTCTGTTTGTTAAGATTCTTAGCTGATATAGACGTATGAGTCTGTTCCTCTGTTGATTGAATAAAAAAGAAAATTTCGATATTTTTTCAGCAATTACAGATATTTATTTTAAATTTTTCGAGTTAAATAAAACCTAGGAATACGGATTAAATAAAAAGGTAACAAAATTTTATTATTAATCATTTCTTCATTATTTTTTTATATGAGCCTCATAATTCCTGGTGAATTTTCTTATAAATACGAGTGGTGTTTTGCTATTTATATTGTGCTTTTTACGCATAATAGAGCTCATGAATAAGTGATGAAATTTCAAAATATTAGATATGGTGGAGTAATTTTATGGATATGATTTTTGGTCTTTTAGATGAGTAAATTTCGCTTAATTATGATCTGAGAAGATAAAAATCAAATATAAAAAAATAAAAGGCCAAAATAAGAAACTTTATTTTTATTCTTTTAGAAGGTGAGAATGGATGTCCGGTTTTTCCCCCGCAGATGATGTCAGATTAAAATACCACTCAGTATTAATTATTCTTTCATAGAGGGGAGTAATTTGCCTCTGTTACTGTAATGGCGGAGATCAGCGGAGAACTGTTCCTTGTAGTACAGAAAACGGCAGAAGACCTTTAACCAGTTTTCTAATCTTAGAAGTCAAAGTTAGGAGTCACTCAAAAGAATTAAAAACAGTCTCAAAAAATACGACTTCATGAAATCTTGTAATCAAGTATTTCATTTTGGCCTAAATCGGAGTTTTGGCAGGTCATGACAATAAAACCTGAATTTGAGTTTGCACTGATTGTTGTTGAAAAATAATACAATTTTTACATATAAAATTATTCTGAAGCGGTTTTGATTTTTCTTTAAAAAAATGTGATAACCTGTGCGACTACATTCAATTTTCCTGACTGAAAATAAACGAAATATTTTAAAAGTCCAGGATATTTCAGACGTAGTTTTCTGATTTGGCATCTAGCCGATTTCCTTATTTCACAGTAGAATATGCGCTCTCTCAAGTCACATTGTGGCATGGTTGTTCAGACCATCCCGTGGAGCCAAAATCAGCATGTTTATCGTTGCCGGTGCACCCGCACATTCTTCTTTTAAGAAAACTCAACTATTATCGCGTTTGACGTCAATTAGTTCTGTTCAATCAATTGAAAGTCAATGGGTCTACCTCTTTGACCAAGCGCTCAGCGAGCAACAACAGCAATCAGCTTTACAGCTTCTCAACGATGGTCAATCTTTTGAATTGCACCAGGCTGCAAGTGATGAAATCCAGATTTTAGTCACACCGCGCGTCGGAACCATCTCTCCTTGGTCCTCTAAAGCGACGGACATTTTCAAAAACTGTAATACGCCGGTTCATCGACTTGAACGCGGCGTTTTATTTACTTTGAAGGGCGTAAAAGAGCTTTCTAAAGAAGCATTGCAAGTACTTCACGACCGTATGACCGAAAGCGTATTCAATGCGATTGAAGATGCTGCGGTATTATTTGTGGAAACTGCGCCAAAACCACTGAACTCGATTGATATTCTGGGTGAAGGTAAAGAAGCACTTGTAAAAGCCAACAACGAGTTTGGTTTTGCATTATCAATGGATGAAATTGATTACCTGACTGAAGCTTTCATCAAGCTAGGCCGTAATCCAAATGACATCGAACTGATGATGTTTGCTCAAGCCAACTCTGAGCATTGTCGTCATAAAATCTTCGGTTCAGAATGGACGATTGATGGTGAAGTTCAGCCATTGTCATTGTTCCAGATGATCAAGAACACCTATAAAGAATCACCAACAGACGTATTGTCGGCTTATAAAGACAACGCTTCGGTGATTGTTGGTTCGGATACCCAGCGTTTTTATCCAACCCAAGAAGACAATGGTCATCAAGTTTATAAATACAAGAGCCAGGCCGCGCATATCCTGATGAAAGTGGAAACCCACAACCATCCAACTGCGATTGCACCATTTGCCGGTGCAGCGACAGGTTCAGGCGGTGAAATCCGTGACGAAGGTGCGACCGGTCGTGGTGGTAAGCCTAAAGCAGGTTTAACCGGCTTCACCGTATCTAACCTGAATATTCCGGGCTTTGAACAGCCTTGGGAAGAAAACTACGGCAAACCATCGCGTATGGCATCGCCGTTACAAATCATGATTGAAGGCCCATTGGGTGGTGCTGCGTTCAATAACGAATTTGGTCGTCCAGCTTTAAATGGTTACTTCCGTACTTTTGAACAAAACGTCAATGGCGATGTTAAAGGTTTCCATAAGCCAATCATGATCGCTGGTGGTTACGGAAATATCCGTCCAGATCACGTTGAAAAAGATCCGATCTTACCGGGTGACTTATTGATCGTGCTCGGTGGTCCAGCCATGCTGATCGGTCTTGGCGGGGGTGCTGCATCTTCTGTAGATAGCGGCAAATTGGGCGAGAACCTTGATTTTGCCTCAGTACAACGTGAAAACCCGGAAATGGAACGCCGTTGCCAAGAAGTGATCGATACTTGCTGGCGCATGGAAGACCACAACCCAATCGTGTCGGTACATGATGTCGGTGCGGGTGGTGTATCAAATGCCATGCCTGAACTGGTGAATGATCACGAATTGGGTGCGGTGCTAGATCTTCGTAAGATTCCATCTTTAGAACCTGGCATGTCGCCAATGGAGATCTGGTCAAACGAAGCGCAAGAGCGCTATGTATTAGCGATTCGTCCATCTTCTTTAGAATTATTTGAATCAATCTGTGCGCGTGAACGTTGTCCGTTTGCAGTACTAGGTGAAGCGACTGAAGCACGTCACTTAACCGTTGAAGATCCATTGTTCGGCAACAAGCCAGTGGATATGCCAATGCAGGTGATGCTTGGCGGTACTCCACGTATGAGCCGTACCTATGAAACGATTGAACGCAAAGGCGATGATTTTGACGCGGCTAAAGTCACAGATCTGAAAGATGCGATTTATCGCGTTCTTAAAAACCCGACTGTTGCTTCTAAATCATTCCTGATCAGTATTGGTGACCGTTCGATTACCGGTATGGTCGCACGCGACCAAATGGTAGGTCGCTGGCAGGTTCCTGTTGCGGATGCTGCTGTGACAACTACAAGTCTTGTCGGTTACACCGGTGAAGCAATGGCAATGGGTGAACGTCCTCCAGTAGCCTTGTTGAATCCTGCTGCGTCTGCACGTTTGTCTGTGGCTGAATCGATCTCGAACATTATGTCTGCGAAGATTGAAAAAATCAGTGATATCAAATTGTCTGCAAACTGGATGGCTGCTGCGGGTCAACCGGGCGAAGACCAGGCGCTATTCGAAGGCGTGAAAGCCATCGGTATGGAAATGTGTCCTGCACTCGGTATCGCGATTCCAGTCGGTAAAGACTCATTGTCTATGCGTACTACTTGGAATGACGAAGGTGAAGACAAGTCTGTGACTTCACCAATGTCAGGCGTGATCACTGCATTTGCACCAGTGACTGATGTGCGCCAAACATTGACTCCAGAATTGAAAAACCTTGAGTCTGTGCTTGTTCGTGTTGATCTGTCTAAAGGTCAGTTCCGTTTAGGCGGTTCGATTCTGGCGCAGGTATACAAAGCGATTGGTTCGGTTACTCCTGATGTGGATAGCTTCGATGATTTCAAGGCATTCTTCGCATTGGTTCAAGACTGGAACAACCGTGGCTTAATCAAAGCGTATCATGACATCGGTGATGGTGGTTTATTGGCAACTGTTGCAGAAATGATGTTCGCTTCACGTCTTGGTGTCGCACTTGAAGATCAATCTGTTGCTTCATTGTTCGCTGAAGAAATCGGTGTAGTTCTGCAAATTGCCAAAGCAGACTGGGAAGATCTACAAGCTGAAGTTGCAGCATCTACGCTTAAAGATGCAATTGCAGTGGTGGGTACTGTAAATAATTCTGACCAATTGTCTGTAAATGGTCTGGTACTTGAACGTGCTGATCTGCAAGTGGCATGGACTGAAGTTTCTCATCAAATCCAGCGCCTGCGTGACAACGTACAAACTGCGGATCAGGAATTTGCTTTAATTACCGATAAAGCGCACAAAGGTATTATCGCCCAACCAACATTCGACTTGAATGAAGCGATTGAAGCACCATTCATTAACTTGCGTCGTCCAAATATGGCAATTCTACGTGAGCAGGGTGTCAATGGTCATATCGAAATGGCTGCAGCATTTGACAAAGTGGGCTTTAATACCGTTGACGTACATATGAGTGACTTGCTGGCAGGTCGTATCAGCCTGGATGATTTTGAAGGTCTGGTGACGTGTGGTGGCTTCTCGTATGGTGACGTGATGGGCGCTGGCGGCGGCTGGGCGAAATCCGTATTGTTCAATGCTAAATTACGTGACCAGTTTGAGAAATTCTTTAACCGTCAAGAAACCTTCTCGCTGGGTATCTGTAACGGCTGTCAAATGTTGTCTCAATTGGCTCCGTTAATTCCGGGTGCGGATGCTTGGCCACGTTTCCATCGCAATACGTCTGAAGTATTTGAAGCGCGCGCAGTGAACGTTCGTGTAGAAAAATCGAATTCAGTATTGTTACAAGACATGCAAGGTTCGATTCTGCCAATCGCTGTGGCGCATGGTGAAGGTCGTGCAGTTGCAACGGCGGAAAACTTTGCTGCATTGAATGCATCGAATCAGGTTGTTCTACGTTATGTAGATAGCCATGGCAATGCAACTGAACAATATCCATTGAACCCGAACGGTTCACCAGAAGGTATTACCGGTGTAACGTCTCAGGATGGCCGTGCAACGATTATGATGCCGCACCCTGAACGTAACTTCCGCGCGATCCAGCATTCATGGAAACCAGAAGACTGGGATCAGGATGGTGCTTGGTTACGTATGTTCCGTAATGCACGTAAATTTATTGGTTAATTCACTTTAGCTTGAAAAAGGGTTGCGCAAGCAGCCCTTTTTTATTGCAAAAATTACCGGAATAGCGGCAAAACTGGAAAATCTTTCAGCTTTTGTTTAAACTAGCTTCATCAATTGCCACCTTTAGGTGGCTTTTTGTTTTTTAATTTTTTTAATTTTCTTTTTCCCTACGGACTTGGTTTAGATTTTGCTTTCATATTGTATATAAAGTGCTATGGTATGTTTTATGCACAACTTTATTGCACTATAAAAGAAAGATGGAATAGATCGGTTCAGTATCAATTCTCAAAGATGAGGTGATGACATGGCTAAGACGCTCAGAATAATGGATAGAACAGAATTACGTCAGAAAGGTTGGTGGTTATTTGGTTTTGTTGTTGGCCTACAGGTACTGTTCTTGGTAGGTAGTTATTTGCTACAGGGTTCTTGATCAACAGATTTAAAAAAGCCACCGAGAGGTGGCTTTTTCATTTTTAAAATTATATATTTGTTGAAAATGGGTGAAAAATATAAGATGGATAATCAGGAAAAATTAATAAAAATAGAAACTATTCAGAATTTACTTATAGCTCATGCTACAGGTAGTAATGAAAATACTAGCGAATATGAAACTTTAAGATTCTATTTATTAAAAGAAGCTGATATTAAAAATTTATTACCAAAATACATTCTAACGTATAGGAATCTACAGCAATTTTGGCAATTTATTAAATTTGAATATGCAACATATGCTGAAAGACGGGATTTCATTTGGAAGTCCTTTCAACCCATATTAGAAAAACTAGAATTTAGTAGTGAAGTCCCTTCTGATCAAATTATAAAGAATGTCGTTCAAAATATAGATTCAGATTATATCCATACAATCTGGAACAAAGCCTTAGAAAGAAGAACGACTGATCCAGATGGTGCAATTACTCTGTCTAGAACTCTTTTAGAGTCAACATGCAAACATATCCTAGATGAGCTAAGTGTAGAATACGGTAATGCTCCAGATATAAACCAGTTGTATAGATTAGTCAGTAGTAATTTAAACTTGTCTCCATCACAGCATACAGAGCAGGTATTTAAGCAAATCTTAGGTGGCTGTAGTGCGATAGTTGAAGGTTTAGGCTCATTAAGAAATAAAATCAGTGATGCTCATGGTCAAGGCAAAAATAATGTGAAGCCTTCTCCTAGACATGCTGAGTTTGCAGTAAATTTAGCAGGAACAATGGCAGTTTTTTTATTTTCTACTTGGGAAATGAAAAAAGAAAAGATATAAAAAGACTACCCTAGGATAGCCTTTTTTATATTTACTTAAACACGGCTATACATGGTACAGAGCTCTTTTTCTTCACGCTCAATACGTTGCACCAATGCAGAACCAATCGCTTCATATTCTTCTTTAAATTCAGCAGCAGATGCACGGTTTACCCCAAAATCCATCCAGTGATCTATAAACTTAATCACAGTCCGCTCAATGACACGCATTTCCTTTCTAAACTGACGTAAAGATAAAAATGCCTGGCTTTGTTCTTTTAAGCCTTGTTCCAAGTAACCATAAAACTTGATATTTTCAGCATCTAAATGCGCTTTAAAATCTTGTTTAAATTGAGCTAATTGATCAGGCAGTAAATGATATTCCTGTAGATTTAAAGAATTGCCAATGTTGCCGTACAGATTCAGAAGTTGTTGGTGATCTAGTTCCAAATGTTTAATCAGATTCGGATAAAAAGGAATACCCACATCATCATGTTTAGAGGTGGTATCAATCGAGTGACGATTACCCAAATCTAGCGCCGTTTCATTTTGTGGATTGTCCGCTTTGGATGGGTTAAATCCATTGAAAAGTGATGAAAATAACTGTTTTAACCAATTAAATAACATTGGGGGAAATCCTGAATTTAGATTTTATTTTCAAATCAAGATCATCCATTCTTTTGATTTGAAAACATGAAATTTTTGCGTTTAAGTGTTTCAGGCCGGAATGTCATTGGCATTGCATTCGCGGTATCAATGAGAGGATCAAAAGTTGAAGTTAAGTTTTCGACCATTCCTAAAGCCGTCGAATATCTGGGAGAGATTTGCCATGACATGTGCTTACTTCACAACGAACATTATCTTGCTGGCTGAGTGCGGGAGAATTTGAACCACAGATCAGCAAAATGAATGTGTCCTAGCTATACAAGGCAGAACAGTATGACTGAACCTGAATGAGGTAAATTACACTGTATTAATGTGAAATTTATCACAAAATCAATTGTATATGTGCATTGGTATTGGAAGGAATCGTTGCGATTAAATAAGTTTTAATCAATCAGGGAGTTTAGGAAAGAAATTTTAGAACAAAGTGGCTTCAAGAAAAGCTGAGAGTCAGTATATGTCATTATTTTAAAAGCATAAAAAACCACCCGAAGGTGGTCTTTTCAAAACTTATTCATTAAATAACTAGCTGAACCTGTTTGAGTACTGCTTTTAACGTATTTTCATAATCAAAAGCTTTATTGGTACTGTCCTGATAACGCCAAGCCACATAACCATCCGGACGAACCAGTACTGCACCAGATTCATGAATTTCAGACTTGGCATTCCAGGTTCCATACACATCACGATAGTCACGTGAACCAATCTGAGTCACATCCAGATATGGCAAATCCAATGCTTCTGCCGCCTGTTTCCAGCCTTTACCGGATAAACCTGTGAGCAGGGTAAAACGACCTTTACCCGTAATATCCAGTGTCGACTGCTTTTGACCTTTGGCATTGATCAGCCAGGTATGCGGAACTTTAGCACCCGGGCGAGTCGTTGCCTGTAAATAAAGCTGTTGATCTCGCTCAAATCTTTCAGGCTCAGATTCGCTAATCACTGCATTGGAGCTATATCGTTGGTTCAGCTCTACACCTTGTGCATTAAATTCGAAGTTTTTAATTTCCAAAGCTTCAAACAGCTTTTTGCGGATTTCAGCACCTTGCTCATCTTCCGAAAAAATACGTTCCAGCATTTGTTTTTGTGTAGTCACACCATTGTCAAAACCAAAGACTTCTTTCAGGTATTTATAATCAAAACGTGATTGATTCGCTCGCGCCACAATTTGCTTGCCGACCGGTGCACGCTCAGTCGTATAGGAATCCAGCAGGGAAGGTGGTTGTCAACGGCATTCTAAAATTGACCCCTTTTACCTTACAAATGGCAAAGTAAAATTGACCCCTTTGATCTCGTATTAAGTTTCAACCTGCGGCTGAATCCCAATTCTTTTTTTATCCTTCAAACGATAACTCTCACCCGATATCTGTACCACATGACAGTGATGTAATAGCCGATCTAACATCGCAGCGGTCAACGTGACATCATCCGCAAATGACTTAGACCATTGGCTAAAGGGTAAGTTACTCGTCAATATCGTACTGCCTTTTTCATAACGCTTGGCAATCACGTTAAAGAACAGATTCGCTTCTTCACGTCCAAATGGTAAATAACCAATTTCATCGATAATCAGTAACTTTGGTCCCAGTACCGCACGCTGCATATAGGTTTTCAATTTACCTTGCTGATAGGCTGTACTCAGTTGCAGCATTAAATCCGCTGCGGTAATGAACTTGATCTTAATGTTGTTCATGATGGCCTTATAGCCTAATGCCATAGATAAGTGCGTTTTTCCTACTCCGCTAGCCCCCAGAAACACCACATTTTCTGCTCTAGCAATAAAGCTCAGATTGAACAGTTCAATCACCTGTGATTTAGGGGCCCCTAGGGCATAATTAAAATCATAGTCTTCCAGGGTTTTGACTTGAGGCAGGCCTGAGAGTTTCATCAGTACCTGCTGACTGCGCTGTTGCCTGGCAGCATATTCATGCGTCAAGATCGCTTCAACAAAGTCGGCATAACTTCCATCCTGACCTAATGTTTGTTGTGCATGATGTGACCATTGTGATGCGATGGCAGGCAGATTGAGCTTTTGGCAAAGCTGCTCTATACGGTCGTATTGCAGATTCATCAGGAAACTCCCAGCAACTGGTCATATACCGATAAGGGATGCTGCAAACTCTCGTAGGGCATGACATGCTGTGCTGCTGCAACAGGTACAGTGCTGGAACCTGTATCTGATTGCGGTAATGGCGTAAATTTTTGCTGCTCTTGTTGCAGTCGAACAGCCGGTTTTTCTTGCGTGGTGGCATGAAACCGCTGATTGGCGGTTTCATGCAGCCACCGGCCAATGTGGGCATTGGCGACATCAACATCTAACAGTAAACCCGAAGTCTTCAGGCTTGCTTTCAATGGCACAATAAAGCTTGATTTGAGGTATCCATTAAAGCGTTCAACTTTGCCTTTGGTCTGTGCACGGTAGGGCTTACATACGCGAGGACGAAAGCTGTATTTCTTGGCGCAGTCGAGCAGTTTGGGGTTCCATTTATGCTGCCCCTCCTGATAGGCATCCCGTTCAATCATGATCGTTTTAGCGTTATCAAACAGGATTTCTTGAGGTACTCCTGCAAAAAACTGAAATGCATTTTCTAGACCATCGATCCATGCATCGGTACGTTCATGATCATAAAATTTCACGAAAGTCGCTCTGGAATACCCTAATGTTGCGACAAACGCTTTCAAAGTCGTGTTGTTGCGTCGAATCGTGGTGAAATCCACCTGCATTTGTTGGCCAGGTTGGGTTTCAAAACGAATGATCGGTTCCGGTTTAGCAACTGGTTTTAATGTTGCAAGATATTCCCTCAAGATCCTGATCTTTCCTGGATATCCCAACCCTAAAATTTCCTGGTAGAGCACAACAGCAGGAATCCATTCAGGATGAGCTGCGTTTACACGTTGGAGTAAATAGGGTTTATATGGGTCAAGGATACTTATTCTAGGCTGTATACGCTGATACTGAGGTGTGGTGTTTTGCCGTAAATATTTACGTACGGTATTTCTGGACACCCCCAGTTCACGAGTAATAGCTTTAATAGATTTACCTTGCTGATGAAGTATTTGGATTGTCACTGCTTGCTCCAAAGTTAACATGTTGAGCAGTCCAAAATGACCGCTATATTAACCAAGGGGGTCAGTTTTTAAATGCCATTAGGGGGTCATTTTTACACTGCCGCTAACA
>NZ_JBLVOM010000015.1:0-23858 GCF_053543775.1 Acinetobacter endophylla
AAGCGGCCCAGTTTCTTCAACACACCTTCTAAAAAATCAATTTCTAATGCCTGCTCACCGATTTTTGCATGTAGTTTTTTTAGATCGATGGGTGGTTCTGTTGGAGCTTTTGATTGATCGAAAGCTTGCGAGGAAGCTGAAATCAGTTGATTTTTCCAGTCGATAATTTGGTTTTGATGAACATCAAATTCAGCACTCAATTCAGCAAGTGTTTTTTCTGCTTTAATCGCAGCAAGTGCTACCTTAGCTTTAAAATCATTTGAATGATTTCTTCTTGGTCTACGTGCCATAAAATACTCCATATATTGATGTTTATAACATCATTTGGGGAGCAAAATATCACTTATAAGTGTTGTTCAAATTTCCTGATCCACCTCTTTATTCTTTAGATTTTACTTAAATAAATGTATTTTAAAATTATGCTATCTGCTCTAAGTCGCTAATTATTAAACAAAGATAGAAGTTAAGAAATTTCACTTTATGATTGAATCCACACGATATCTGTCATTTTAACTTTTAAAAAAAAGCCACCCTCGCGGTGGCTTTTTTCATGATCTGATTGATCTGCTTAAATTCTGAGATTTATTTCAACCACTTCCCTGCTTCATCAATAATCATTTCCCCGTCTTCCTTGCTAAAAGCTGCGCGCTGGGGAGCCGAAAGAATATCTAGAACAACTTCTGATGGAGGAAATTTACAAGTTCACCCTCATCACCCGCAGTCAGTCTGCTGATCCCACGGATCGATATTCTAAACGAATCGAAAGTGCCGAGGAATTATCGAAACGGGTGAATCAACAAAAGATCTAGTTTTATCTCAAATCATCTGATCAACTTTTCAAAACTTAAATATTAAAAAATCCCACTCAGGAAGCGGGATTTTGTTTTTTGAAAATTTAACAGCCCTAAATCATTTCAATTAAAATTCTTTTGTCACACTCAGACCAGCGCTCCAGTTCCGCCCTTCTGCCGGCTCATAATAACGTCCTTCTGGTCTACTACTTTCATTAACAATCACCGAACCAGAATAATCTTTATCAAACAGGTTATCGACACGCGCAAAAGTATTCACCGCCCAATCTTGCATTTTCCAGTGATAACCTACATTGGCACCAGCGACTGTGTAGCTTGGCGCATATTCAGTATTGGTATCATTGACATAAATACGATCTGAGTAACGCACGTCTAAACCCGCACTCAAACCATTTTCAGGTTTCCAGCCTAAACTTAAAAATGCCTGATTTTTGGCAATCCCCGGAATATAGTTTCCTGATTCAACTCTCGACACTGCAATACTGCCATTCTGATTTAAAATTTCAGGAATATCTGCATCAAAAGTTGCATCTATATAGCTATAGCTGGCTTGAGCAGTGAGATCACGCCAAAGGTTTTTGTTCCAGGAGAGTTCAACACCTTCTCTTAAAGTTTTATCGGCATTACGGAAAGTAGAGCGACCATTATCATTTTCTGCAGAGACAATATCATTCTCAGTTTGGGTTTGGAAAATAGCAACAGTAAAATCACCTAATGTACTTACAGACTTTAATCCCATCTCATAGGTTTCACTTTCTGCTGCTTTTAAACTGAAGCTACGGTTTTCTGCAGTATTTGCAGGATAAGACATTTCGGTAAAGGTCGGTGTTTCAAAGCCTTGTGCATAACTGGCATAAGTCATCAGCTCAGGTAAAATCTGCCAGCTTAAGGCCATGGATGGCAATAATTTCTGATAATCGGTTTTACCTGAATTATCGCCATTCGCAAGAAACTTGTCTTTAGATTTGAAATGTACATTGCTATAGCGCAGGCCGGCATCCAATGTCCAATCGGGAGCAAAGTGATAAGAAGCTTGCAAATACGGATCTAAATTCCATAGGGTATTGTCTTCATCACGGCGTAGTTTACCTTTTACACCAAATTGCGTATCACCGATAAAGTTTTCATAGCCATAACGTTCTTCAGTCATACCGTCAATCGCTACACCAGCAATGAGTTTTAAGTTTGGTAAGACTTCTTTGCCTGTCCAACGAAAGTCTGTGCCGTAGAAATTACGATCAAAATCAATGACACCACCTGCATGATTTGCACCAACTTGTGAGGTATTTGGCGTTGATTGATATTGCGTTACAGAACGCTGTCCAGCATATGCCATAGCGTACAGTTCATGCTGATCATTGATCGGCTTATTCCATGTTAAGCCAGTTTGCACCTGCTCAATTTCTTTACGAGCATTGTATTTGGTGACATTACCAACCACTTGCTTCGGATTGGCTTCCCATTGTGGACGAGTTAAACCACCTGGATCATCTGCTTCAATTTTGACGTAGTTATTGACCCAGTTAATTTTACTACCATCTTCCAGATCCCAAGTCAGCTTGGCATTATTCAGAACTTTATGTGCACTGCTGTTGTCACGGTAACCATTGGTATCAAAATAAGACGAGCTAATGACATAGCTTGGCTCTGAAGCATTCTCTGAACCGCCTTGCAAAACCAGCTTGGTCTGCCCTTTATTCTGGCTCCCTGCAGAATGCCCCAGTTCAATTGAGTCAGCGCCTTGCCCCTCTCGCGTGGTGGTTAAAATCGTCCCCCCGGAAGAGTTGCCATACAGCGAGGAAAATCCACCACCTAAAACCTCAATATGGTCCAGACTGTTCAAATCAATATTCGAGGTTTGTCCCTGCCCATCCGGCATCGTTGCAGGGATTCCATCCACATATAAACGCACACCACGCACACCGAAACTGGAGCGTGCGCCAAAGCCTCGCATCGAAATTTGCAGGTCCTGGGCATAGTTTTCACGATTATTTAACTGTAATCCTGGAACACCTTTTAATGTTTCCGAAAGGTTCACATTCATGCTGTTATCTTGTTCTTGATTCAGATAATACACTGACGCCGGTGTGGTCAATCGCTCCCGATCGGTACGGGTCGCTTGAATGACAATCGTGTCTAACCTTTGGACTTCTTGTGTGTCATTTTCTGCATAAATATTCTGACCTGCGCAAGCAATCAGGCAGGACAAGGTCGATCTCACAAATGGAAGTTTCGGGCTTTGATACATAAATGACAGGCCTTATTTGAAAGTGGTTTAATGCGGCAAATACCTTATCGAGATGGCGTACATCTCATGATTCAATTCATTTTGTTTTAAACATCGATACCAAATAAATGTACTGATTCGATGACATATAGTTCGCTCAATGGATAGAAAAACTTTGAGCTTAAAATTCTGTGTTCGGTAAATTCAGACTTGATTAATCCTTTATCTGAATAGCACTGAAAATCAGCCATATACAAAGAATATTATTTTAATGTGATCTGAATGAAATTGATCTTTCAGCAACAAATCAACATCATTTCTCTGTGTCCTTAAAACTCGATGTAGGCATTCAACAATACATAATAAAAAAGCCTGACGAATCAGGCTTCTTCATACTTAATTAGAGGTTCAACTATTTATTGTCTGGCAAGGCATAAGCCACCAGAGAGTCGCCCATTTTGGTGCCAAAGGAACCATGACCACCTGCCATAATGACCACATACTGCTTGCCATTGGCTTCATAGGTCATTGGTGTAGCCTGACCACCTGCAGGTAGACGACCTTTCCATAGTTCATCACCGTTGTTCACGTTAATGGCACGGATGTAGTTATCTTGAGTTCCACCCACAAACATCACGTTGCCCGCAGTTGAAATAGGTCCACCCAGCATCGGCACACCCATTTTGAATGGCGGCAATGGAATGCCTGGCATACTGTCACGAATGGTACCGATACGGCGTTTCCAGGCCACTTCATGAGTATTTAAGTCCACACCTGCAACAAAGCCCCATGATGGCTGTTTACACGGCAGCCCAAACGGAGACAGGAACGCACTGATTTCAACGCCATAAGGCACGCCATACATCGGTTGAACGCCGGCTTCTGTGCCTGCACCTTTAGCCGTCTTAGGACGGTTCGGATCTTGAGGAATCAGTTTTGATACAAATGGCAGGCCAATCGGGTTGGTCAGTGCAATTTGACGGTCCGGATTCACCGACATACCGCCCCATTCAAACACACCCAGGTTACCCGGGAAGACCAGCGTCCCATTTTCAGAAGGTGGGGTATAAATGCCATCGTAATTCAATTTGTGGAACGCAACACGGCAGACCAACTGGTCGAACATGGTCGCACCCCACATCTGTTTATCGGTCAATTTCTCTTGTGGCGCCAGATTAAAATCAGAGAACGGTTGAGTTTTAGAATAGAACTCACCTTTGGTTTGGGGTCCACGTTTCACAGATTGTGGTACCGGTTTCTCGGTAATCGGCACAATCGCTTTACCATTACGACGATCCAGCACAAAAGCATTCCCAGTTTTGGTCAAGACATAAATGGCTGGAACCATATTGCCACTTTTGTCTTTAATCTCGGTCAATGTCGGCTGTGAAGGTACGTCCATATCCCACAAATCATGATGGGTAGTCTGGAAGTTCCATACTAGCTTACCAGTCGTCGCATTCAGGGCCAGCATCGAGTTGGCATAACGCTCGTCCAGTTCAGTACGATGACCACCGTAAATATCCGGTGTACCGACACCCGTTGGTACGTAGACGATATCCAGCTCTGCATCATAGGCTAAAGGTGCCCATGCATTAGGTGAATTATGTACAAATTTTTGACCCGGTGCAGGAATCAAATTCGGATCTTCAGCGCCTGTGTCAAATACCCAAAGCAGTTCACCGGTATTCACGTCATAACCACGGATCACACCCGATGGTTCTTCAGTTGAATAGTTGTCGGTAGTTGAACCCGCAATAATAATGGTGGTGCCGGTTACTACAGGCGGTGAGGTTGGAATATAACCGCCCGGATATGGGAATGGCATATCTTTTTGCAGATCGACTTCGCCATTTTTACCAAAATCAGAACAGACTTTACCGGTGGTCGCATTGACCGCCACTAAACGCCCATCATTGACCGGTAAAATGACTTTTTGTGGACATTCAGCAGAGCTGCTTTTTTTCGCAGCGAGACTGCTTTCAAAACCAGCCGTATTGTTGACATCATAATAAGACACGCCACGACAGGTTAAATGCTGATAGGTATGATCAGCTTTCAGCTTTGGATCATAGGTCCATTTCGCCTTACCTGTTGCCGGATCAAGCGCAGTCAATTTCTGGTGAGTGGTACAGATGTACATGTTGTCGCCCACCTTGATTGGGGTAACCTGATTGGTGGTTTCACCCGAGTCATTTTCAGTCTTGAATTCGCCCGTGTGATATTCCCAAGCCACCTGCAAATCTTTGACATTTTCAGTATTAATCTGCTTTAAGGGTGAATACCGTAAACCGGACTGGGTACGACCATAAGCAGGCCAGTCTTCATCTGCCACACCCGGGATTGGCTGGTGGGTTGCAGGCTGCTGAGATTTTAATTCACCGCGAATTTCTTGCGGGTCATTAAATACAGCATAAATCATGACGGCAATAGTAATGGCCAATGAAGCACCCAAGGCAATTTTCGCACCTTTGCTTTGATCAAAGCCACGTGTTACTGCCGGAATAAGCAGCGCTAAACCAAACAGACCTAAAATATCCAAACGCGGCGCAAGTGCAAAGAAATCTGAACCGACTTCCCATAGGCCCCACACCACTGTTGCCAAAACGAATATGGCATAAACCAGAAGTGCAGCGCTTTTTCGTTTATACAAGAGAACTGCGGTCGCAATAAAGAGAATACCTGCAATGATGTAGTACCAAGACCCACCCAGCACTGCAAGATAAATCCCTCCAATCAGCAGTCCTATACCGAAAACAGCGGCAATGACCGCTAAAATCGTTTTCAGTACTGAACCTGATGATGAAGTATTCATATTGAACACCTATAAAAGTTTTTTTGAAAGTCCATGCACATGACAGGCATGAGCACCCTTATTGTTAAATTCTGAGTTATAAATACATCAATGTCTTAAGCAGGCATTGCCCATTACTGCAACAAAGCACCTAGAGATTCAATAGTGTATTTGCAACTAAAAACTATATTTTAAAATGACGTATTAAACTTGATTCCGCCCACCCAGACATTTTCACCATCTTTATATGCACCGACGTGACGCACATATTGCACATTCGGGCGAATGGTGAGCCAATTAGTGGCATGTAAGCCATAATAAATTTCTGCATCGATTTCTTGATGACGGTCAGCACTGACATCGTCATTCATGTTGATGCGTGCAATACCAAATGCGATTTCATCTTGAGGGCGTGAATCCATTGCACCCTTATAAACCAGCCCGATATTTTGCATATCACTGACATTATTGGTTTTGGAATCATGCACTGTCGCATTCACAAAGCCGGTCAAACCACGCGAAGCATCTCCGTCATGTGCAGTTAATTGTTGCTTGGCAACGATCCAGCCACCATGGTGATGATCGGTTTGATCTGGATTGGAAATGACTTCAGCTTCCGCCGTGCTGTAGTAATAACCGGCGCGGTATTCACCTGGTAGTTTCTGTTCACCCAGTTTAGGCGTCCAGACCACTTCTGCAGGAAGCATTGCCCCTTTGGAGCCGTCCGTACTCAGATTAAACCCTTTACCACGTTCCAGATTCTCAGGGTTGTATTCATAAACACCGACCTGGGCATAAAATTCAGGGTTAATGTTGTATTTGACTCGTGCAGCCCATTGGCTTACCGGCCAGTTGTACCACTGATCGCCAACCCAATTCCCGACTTGTGAACCGCATAGGGCCAGATTCTGGAAATCGCAGTCAAAACTGTTGAAGTCTTCGCCTTCACCAAAGCGTCCGACTTTCACATCCAGTTTTTGTTCCAGGAATTTTTTCTTGATCCATAAATCAGTCAGACGCCAGGTTTGACCACGGCCCCAGACCTCTTGCACTGAACTCAGATGGTCGTTTAAAGCAGCAGTGCTTTGAGACAGTGACTGACCGTTACGCTGGGTGACAGTAATTTGCGCTTCGGTATCTTGCCAGCCTGCAATCTTTGCCAGATCCAGATGTGCCCCAAAAACAAACTGGTCCGCATATTCAGTTTTATGGTTTGAAGATCTTTGCGCATCGATCAAGGTTGCCATTTCACCCGTATAACCAAAATTGAAATCATAGCCCTGATTTTGGAGTGCTGTACGTTGCCCGTTCCAGTCACCGAGCATCCACGGGCTTTCCGAACTGAAAGCAGCTTCAGCATGCACAGTGGTCGTGGTTAAGATGAAAGAGGCACAGCAAAGGTAAACGGCCTTCGATAATGGGGAGAGATACATTGAATGTGATACCTTCATCACAATATGAAGCTTTTTATTATACGCCTGTTGATTTTAAAAAATCGTTACTAATAGATAAAAAGTATGAATAAAATGTTATATTTATTAGTATTATTATATGCTTTTTGTAAATTTAAAATTTATAAGTATCTGTTTATCATCATATTAAATTTAACAACATCAAACCATAGTTCCAAAGAAAAATTTGATATTCATCAGATAGATTTAGCTTTAATTTCTTATAAAAGATTCAGAGATAAATCAGCTCCATTACTATTTAATTTTCTTCATTTCAAATCATGCAACGCTACATTTTTTGTTGATTGAATACTGAATTACTATTGCGATAAGGCTTTTAAAAACATGAAAAAATTATTGTCATTTCACCATAAACTTTTAAAAATTAGATTATGCTAAAGTTATTCTGATAAGAAATTGCGTCGCTTTAAAACAATAATCTAGCTTAATAGACGAGAACAAGCATGAAAGGTTCAATCCTTGATTTTTCTATTCAACACAATACCGGTTTTATCTCGGGGGATGATAATCAGCGCTATAGCTTTAATGGCGCAGACTGGCGTAGTGAGCGTCCACCTTCACGCGGTGATCGGGTCGATTTTATCGTCAATACCGCGGGTGAAGCATCTGAGGTTTATTTAACCTCAGGCAGTTCTATTTATCTGGGAGAAAAAATTTCCAGTCAGCTTGGCAAATATTCAAATCTGGATCAAGCCGAGGAAAATTACAGCAGCATTGACTGGTTTGTAAAATGTCTGACCAACTATGCAAACTTTTCCGGCCGTGCACGCCGTAAAGAATTTTGGTTCTTTATGCTGTTTTGTGTAATTTTAGGCATTGTTGCTGAGGTAATTGATACAGTTTTAGGCACTAAGCCGCTGGTGAATAGCCTGCTTAATCTGGCACTTCTAGTCCCAAGTCTGGCCGTTGGCGCGCGTCGCTTGCATGATGTAGGACGCTCTGGTTGGTGGCAATTACTGACGCTTACCGTGATTGGCATACTGATACTGATCTGGTGGTGGGCAACTGAAACCAAGCAACAAAACAATGAGTATGGTGCTCCTGCCAAATAACCGAACCTTACAAATCCCGTCTTGATGCGGGATTTGTTTATCGATTATTTAATGACTAAATATCAGCAAAATCAGACTTTCTCCATGCTGCAAGATCAATTAGTGAAATTTCCAGATGCTGTATGGGTGCAAATCTATAAAGATAAAATGCAGCTGATGAATATAGATGGCACGATTAAGCATACTCTGCTACCCGATGTGCCTTATGCCCATCCGCGGAGTATTATTGCCGACTTTGATGCAGCCGCGGTGACGCTGAAACGGCTGTTACCATCGTCAATGATGAAGAAACTATTTAGCTCTATAGCACTGCTGCAAATTATGGATCTGCCTGAAGACGGTTTAACCGAAGTTGAAAAGCGCGCGTTACTCGAACTCGGTTATGAAAGTAGCGTGCAAAATGTCATCCTGTTTGACCATGCAGGAAATGCACTGACCAAAGCCAGAGTTCCACCCCAACATCGAATGACGATCATCAATATTTTACTGGTGATTATCATTATGGTGGTGTTGGCATCGACCTGGTTTTTGACGCTTTAAATGTTCTTGTAAGAGCAAAAATCCCGCACGCTGCGGGATTTTTATTGAGATAACAATCTAATAAGAGAGTTGATCTGTATAGATGTAGCAGCTTATAGACAAAATATCTCTAAAAATCAGCTCAAATAAAATAAGCAAAAATTAGGGTTTATTTAAAATAATCTAGCAACTGATTAAAGCGGTCTATTTGATATTTAGGCTGTGCCAGTGCTAACTCTTCCTGACTACCATAACCATAATTTACCGCAATAGTATCAATACCATTTTGACGGGCACCAAAAATGTCATGCTCACGGTCACCGACCATCATGCATTGATCCGCCTGTAACTGTTGCTGCGCTAAAATATACTGAATCAGCTCGGCTTTATTGGTTCGGTCACCATTCAGCTCACTGCCATGAACGTCGGTAAAATACTGGGCCAGGTCAAAATGTTCCAGAATCTGTTTGGCATACACTGTCGGTTTTGCTGTGGCGACAAACAAGCGATAACCACGGCGTTTCAGTTCTGCCAGCGTATCTGCTACACCCTCAAAAACATGATTTTCATAGAGCCCCTTGACTGCAAAGCGCTCCCGATAACCCATCAAGGCCTGTTCAGCCAGAACATGATCGGCTTCAACATTTAAAATTTTGGCCAGCGAGGCTTTTAAGGGCGGACCAATAATCCAGTCGATATTGATCTCGTCACTAATCGGATGACCAATCTTTTCCAGACCATAACGTGCAGACGTCGTAATCCCCACTTTCGGATCGGTTAATGTCCCATCCAGATCAATTAAAATATTCTTAATCACCGCCCATCCCCTCTCATTAGTACCGATATAAATTAATATCGAGAGTTCATTCAAATTTGCCTATACTAATGCAATTTTAGTGAATGAAGGACATCATTTTGCGCCCTACCGTACTTTGCTTTTCCGGTTTAGACCCTTCAGGTGGAGCCGGCCTTCAAGCAGATATTGAAGCCATTGGTCAAAGTGGTGCACATGCGGCAATTGCCTGCACAGCCCTCACTATTCAAAATTCACAGCAGGTTTTTGGTTTCGAAGCCACTTCCAGAGAATTGCTGTTGGCACAGGCCAATGCGGTGGTCAATGACCTGCCCATTCGTTGCGTAAAATCTGGCATGTTAGGCACCACAGACAATATCGCAGCACTGGCCGAGTTTCTGGCTGCACATCCAGATTATCTGTATGTGCTGGATCCGGTTTTGGTCGCGAATAGTGGCGGTTCGCTGGGTAATCAAGAAACGCTGGTCAAAGCATTTACCCAGTTGATTCCATTAGCCACTATCTTAACGCCGAACACGGTTGAACTACGCGCCCTGACGGGTGAGCAAGACCTCAAACTGGCCACTCAAAAATTATTTGAAATGGGTGCACAGGCAGTTTTGGTCAAAGGTGGCCATGAAGATACGCCAGATTACATTCAGAACAGCCTATATATCGCAGGTGAGCTGGTCAACGAAACTCGCTGTCCACGTCTGCCAGGTGAATATCATGGTTCAGGCTGTTCACTGGCCAGTTTCATTGCCGGACGTCTGGCCATGGGTGATCAGTTGAAAACTACGGTACAGCATGCTGAAACCTGGTTATTTGGGGTATTAAAAAATGCTGAAATTCCTGTTCCAAATGGCCAGAGAATTCCAAAGCGTTTTTAAGATCACACTTCTTAAAATCAAAACTAAAAAAGCCTGAGTCATTCAGGCTTTTTTATCACTGCTATTTTTTAAACAATACTATTTGGCCTGATAAATGATTTTGCTTACATAGGTCGGTAAATTCCAAGCACCACCGGCGAAGCCTTTGCATTGTACGGTCAGACTACTGAAGCTTTTAACAAATTTCTTGCCATTCCAGGCCCATTCGTTCTGACTCAGACAATCGCCCAAACCACGCACTTTATGCCCGGAAAATATCTGGCCTTGGTTAAATGTTTCTCCCGAGGTCGTCACCAACTGTTTAAATTGCTTGTTTCGATCCATCAGCCAGAAGCCACTACCCATATTATAAGCCCCACGCCAGCATGGAATCTGAATCAGTTGATTCTGGGCATTAATGGGATAAATGGTCATAACATCATCATCCAGAAAACGCTGGCTAAACAGCAAATCACATTGATCTTCCTTGGTGGTGGCTTGCAGTTTTCGAATCATCTGCTGACTTGTTGCCGTATTCAGTTTTGCTTGAGTGACTTTGCCTGACTGATATTTTGGTATCTGAATTTTCGGTATCGCTGCAGCTTTGAGCACCGCCTGATTGGATTTTTTCCCCGGCCTGATCAAGGCTGAGGGCGTAGAAAGTCGACGCTGAAATTCATCCATCTTGAGTAAAACGGCACTGGCACCGGAATTCGACAGGTTCCAGCGTGATTGCGTATTCTTAAATACAACCGGAGCTGTTCCCTGTACAGCTTTTAGCAAGGCTCGCGTTTGATCAGTACTGAGTTGCCCTATTCCCTCCCGATTCAGACCAATCACACCATAAGGTGTGCTGGCAATTTGTAGCTGAAGCTGTCGTGTAGGTGTGGCAGCAGCTAAGGGTAAAATCTGGACTTGGGCTTTGATACTACTGTTTGCACCCGCAGCACGCTCTAGTAGCACCGAAACCGGCTGATCAATATCTTGATCCGATTGATAACCGGCAGCGCGGCAGGTGCCGGTATTATCACAGGCAATTTCCCAGTCTTTATGTAAAAAATGCAGTCCCTGAATAGCAGCCAGACTCCATGAACTGATACTGGCTAGACCAAATGTGATACTCATGATTTTGATGCTGTAGATCCATTTTTGTTTCATCATTTAGTCCTTATTTAAAACGCTTGCCGAGGTAGCAGGCTGCATCTGCTCAATCTGCTTCTGTTTATCTTTTTTCTTGCGCTCATTGCTCAGGGTCGCCATTAAATCCTGCGCCAAAGCCTTAAGCAGAATCATATCTTCGGCCTGCATCTGTCTCGGTTGTTTATCCAGCAGACATAGACTCCCAAGCGCAATTCCATTTTTATCTTTTAAGGGCACACCGGCATAGAAACGGATATGATGCTGTCTTAACTCTGACAGATGTGGAAAGCGCGGGTCACGCTGCAAGTCTTCTATCACCAAAGGCTCATTCTGATAGAGCAAATGGGTGCAGACTGAATCCTTGCACATTTGTCGGGTTGCAACAGGCTCCTGAGTAAAAGGACTGATTGGAATATACATTTCATGCTGATTCAGCCAGGAAATTTGTGCGTAATCAACGTCAAAGGCTTGACGGGCTTCTTCAATATATTGTTTATAAAGGGTCTGATGACGATGATCCAATAACCCCAATTCATTTAAAGCCTGCTGCCGTTCTTTTTCATTCTTGATCTCTAGATTCTCAAACCAGCTTTCGCCTTCATTCAAGGTATAAGTTTCGATAGTCAGAATCAGATCATCGACATTATTGACCAGTGCCTCCAGCTCAAAACGTTGTTGCAGTTCATCCAGAAGCTCCAGCTGCATCACGCTCCAAGTCGCAAAAATGATTTTCAGTTCAGGATATTGCTGTGCCAATCGATATTTCAGCAAACGAATCTGTGCCGCAGGCGCATGATGAAAAATCGACACACATAAAATCTTGATCGAAGCTGGCAATACAATACCCTTTCCTGATTCACTCGATTGAATCAGCACATCCAGATCATTTCGGGCAGCAATATTTTTGAGATTTAGGGCATGCGCCAACATGGCAGAAATCTGGGTGTCAATTTCCCAACGCGCACCAACACAATAAACTTCGGGCTGCTCGGCACTCATCTTACTCGGATAGGCTTTTTGAAACGCATGATTAAAGAACTGCAAGCCCTGATAAAGACGCAACCGGTGTTCGGCAGTAACATCAGTATCATGCCCTTGAGAATAAATCCGAATGGCTGGAATGGCTACTTCGCCATAGAACATCTGTACACGACGGGCCACTTCCTCTGCACTGGGCTTTTTCGGTAATTGCGCACAGATGTAATCATTGGCTACCCGCATTGCATCATTGACTTCATCAGCCACCAGTCGCTGGTAAAAGCGTTCGGAGGGTGACAATACTGGCGTACTGCCAAGCAAGGTTTTGACAAAACCCAGTGCCGGTACATAATTGGACAAAACCAGCAGGCAGGCAGTCAAAGGCGTCGACAAGATCAGCCCTACCGGTCCCCAGAGGGTGGTCCAGAACGTAGCAGCCAGAATAATTGCCAAGGTAGACAGGCCGGTACTTTCCCCATAGAGCCACGGTTCAATCACGTTATTGCTGATCAGTTCCAGCACCAGAATCAAGCCCACAGTCCAGAGCACCATGTCCCAGCCCGGATCAACGGCGAAAGCCAGCGTAATCGGGAAAATAGCTGAAACAATCGGACCAACATAGGGTACAAAACGCATAACCACCGCGACCAGCCCCCACATGATCGCTGCCGGTACGCCAATCAATAACAGACCAATCGCCATGGGAATGCCATAAGTGACATTGACCAGCAGCTGCATGCGCAAATAGGTTCCGATACTCTTGCCGGCATCATCCAGCGCATCGGTGCCGATATTCAGATTACCACCCAAGAGTTTCAGAAAGCGGTCATGCAGGTCTTTACCATTGAATAAAATCAATACCATAAACAGGAACACAATCCCGATAATCGCCAACGGATTCAGGATTTTATTCAACCAGTCCAGCGCAGCCTCTTCACTCGTTGGCTCTAGGCCCACGACTTTGACATTCTGCACATTCGGGTCTTCTGTTTCCTGTTCTTGGGTGTCTATCGAATTTTCTACCGTGTCAAAGGTCTGGATCGCACCGTCCCACATACTCGGTCCCTGACGATAATTTTCGAGCATTTTCAGTTTTTGCTGGATGGTGTCCTGATATTGCGGCAGTTCCTGACTCAGCTTGCCAAGCTGCACCCCCAGATAAGTTGCAGTGCCGCCCAGAAATGACAAGGTCAGGCACATGACCAGGCCAATCGCCGCCCATTGGGGACAGCCCCAGCGCTTTAAGCGAGAAACCAGAGGAGAAAGTAAAAATGCCAGCAGAATGGCCAGAGCCAGCGGAATAAAAATATCACGGCCAAAATACAATGCCGTCATGACGACAGCAGCAATTACAAAGCCTGCCATCATTCTGAGTGCATGTTGGGTGCGCTGCCGCTCGGACTGATCCGGCATCAATACTTCAGTCTGTTGTTGCAGGTTGGCCTGTCGTGGTTTTACTTGACTGTTCTTGTTGTTATCCACCTGAAAAGTCCTAAAATATTATTCCTTCAACATAATTTAGGACTTTCTATATTTTTGTTACAAAGGTATTCCTGTAATCATTTGCAAAGATATTTCACTTAAATCTTTTCAGGTAAATAGATTAACTCACGCTTTTGATCCGGCGCATTTTCCGGGTTTCGAGTTGCACAGGGACTGAAGTATGTTGATGCAGCAATTGCCATTTGCCCTGCTGCTTGCTCAGGCACATGCTGACCCGACACCAGCCCAGCTGGAAAATCGGTTCAATCACCGCATAACTCACCCGTACATAACCATCGACTACAGCCAGATCAGAAGTGACATGAATATTAAGGTCTTGGCGTTCGATGCGTATGCCTTCCGGTATAAATGCCCGATATTGCTGCCAGAGTGCCTGATAGGCTTCTACACCTTTCACTTCCATACTGACATCGACCAGACGGATATCGGGTCGGCATAATTGAACAATATCCTGAATTTCAAGTCTGGCTACGGCATTATCCCACTCCTGAAGAAATGCCATGACTTCCTGAGCCAATTTTTCATCCCCAAAAACCTGCATAAAATTTCCTTCAACCGGACAAGTCAGACCTGAAATCTGGGATTCAATCAACTCACCGGATTTCTGATCTTTTTGTTCTTATTATTTTGCTTATGCTAAAGCGTTATTCTCGCTTTGCTCTTCCCACTGCCGGATTGGATACAGCTCACCTGAAGATTATTTTTTAAATTATTTTTATTTTAATCAGGATGAATATGCTGTTTCTAGATTGGATGATTCAAAAATCAGCAGCGATTAAAAGTTACTTTAGAACTTTTATCGCATGCCTGTAAATGACATAAAGCGTCATTTAAAAATAGAAATAATTTTAGATCTGAATAAAATAGCGAGCTGTTACAGACCAAGTCGATCTGTTTATAAATTTCGTATAGCATTGATAAAGTTTCAAGGCATTTGATCCATGTCATCTCAGCAGATAAAAGCCATCATTCAGATAACAGCTTTACGATAAGTCTGCTTTGGCATTTCAATGATTTCGACACGAAGCTGTATTTTTAATTCAGGTTGTGGCGCAATATATTGCTGCATCACGTCGAGCACCAATTCGGAAATCGCCTGACGAACTTCGACACTGCGCCCGCTCAACAGTGAAACTTTGGCATGCACATAGGCCTGATCTGTAACAGCATTCAGTCCAATCACATAATCCCGCTGCATAATCGCACGACTTTTTAAATCATTGGGATCAGTGACATGGCCGGTGTTAAAAAGTGCCTGATGGATCGCGACCAATAAGGGTTTGATCTCGATATGTTGCAGATTGTCAGAATATTCCAGATGCAGGTGCGGCATTAAAGTGGTCTCAAATCGAAATGCGAGGATCAGGACGGCAGGAAAATGATCAGCCCAGAATTTCAGTAATAATGAGAATAATACGATACATCAACCGTATTATTCTCTGGTCAGAATTTTAGTCTAGGGCTAAATTTAAGCTTTCTTGACATATTCTGATTTCAGTTTCATCGGGCCGATTCCCTCGATTTTACAATCGATATCATGCCCATCTGCAGCATCAGGCAGCAAGCGGATACTTTTTACCTTGGTGCCCACTTTCACCACTGAAGATGAACCTTTGATTTTCAGGTCTTTAATCACCGTTACGCTATCACCGTCCGCCAGCACATTGCCATTGGCATCCTTAATGATCACTTGCTCTTCAGTGATTTCACCTTCTTTCCACTCGTGTGCGCATTCTGGACAGATCAGTAGATCGCCATCTGCATAGGTATATTCAGATTGACATTTCGGACAGTTTGGCAGCCCCATAAGAACCTCGAAAAAAAGAGAAAAATAAAATAAATGAAACAAATAAGCGCACAGTATAGCATCTTTGTCTGGAGCACTCATGGATAGGACATGATGATGCAACCAACACAGGAGATCGAAGGAATTAATTGTCTGAAATCTGCGGATTAACCAGTAAAGACAGGAGTTGCAGTGATTCCTGCCAGCTCAAATGACACACCGCCGGCGGCACCACATCCGGATAACCTACCTGAATAATATGCAAACCGGTACCGATTGACACTTTTTCAAAGATGATCGTCACCTCTATTTCACCCTGCAAGTCGGGGGTAGAAAACTGATCGGTATAGCGCAGCAGCTGATTGGGAATGACCTCATGATAAATGCCATGAAAATGATGCTGGGTTCCGGTAGAAAAATTGGTAAAGGTGGTTTTATAGCTGCCGCCGGGTTTGACTTCCGCATGTTCTACTTTGGCAATAAAGCCATGTGGTGCCAGCCATTTGGCCAGTGCATCCGGATGCACAAAGGCACGATACACCCGCTCCGGTGGTGCGCTGAACACACGATGCATTTTTAAGGTGTAACTCATTTTTTCTTGTCCTTTGTTGTTATTATTTTTTTATTGCAGGATATTCCCTGCATTTGTTGTGGCTAAATTATCAGCCTGAGTTAAGTACTCATCTGAGTTATTTTATCCAGTTTTGAGCTGGCTATATATAATGAGTATGTATCTATACTCAAGCTCAAATCTTCATATAACGATTAAATAGAGCAATAAAAAAACCCGGCAGCACCGGGTTTCTTACTTTAAATCATTTAAATACAAGCATGCTCAGCTACTACGCAGGCTGCCCTCTTCGTCATCCAACTCATCATCATAGACATAGGCCATGCAACCCCAACCATCATATTCACCCTGAAATTGTGCCGCGATTTTGCTGAACCATTGTTCCAGATCCACGATATCTTCGTAAGCAGGTTCCATATACACATAAATCGTGATGATCCATTCCAGGGTATCGCTTTCTTCGTCCTGAAACAGGCTGATTTTTTGCTCTTCTTTTAATAGATGCAAGGCACAACGATCCGCCTGCGCTTCATCCGCAAAGGCAATCGAAAATTCAATTTCATGTGCCTCTTGCAAGTCGTCGCCATCCTGATGCATTTGCCACAGTACATTGCCATTTTCATCGTCCGGGAATTGATTGTAATCACGTGACATAGAAGTATCCTTATTATGATGCTGTTTTATTCTGCATTTAAGATTAGCTGATTTTTGTACAATTATCGAGATACAGACAAAAAATATTATCTTTTACCCATAAATAAACATATGATTTTTATAAATATAAAAATAAGTAAGAGGATCAATATAGTCAAGATTCCTCAAGGCCAAAAATCCTGAAAAATATCAGGATTTAAACCAACTTATGGCATTCAGAATACTCTGGTAAAAATCTTCTAGACCTATGAATGTCATGATCTACGCGATGTGTGGATGCAGATGATCCTGTTCCAATTGCAAAACCAGCGCAGCAAACTTGAGTTCTTCTAAACGCAGATCAAGATAGGATTCTTGAATCATCGCCTGACTCAGTGTCTGCCCGGTATAATTCAGCAAGACATAATCATCCTTTAAGGCCTGCAATATCTCGCCCAAATTTTCTGTGCTTAATTGAGAGAGATATAAATCTGCCTTACAGTTGAAAGCCAGACTAAGGATTTCAATAGTACTTCGACGGCGATTGTCGTCGACATAATTACAGCTCGCCACCTGCTGTTTTTCTATGGCCTGTTGAATTCTGTCACGGACATTGCGTAAATGCCGAACCGTATCCGTTTCGCTATAACCCTCAATCAGCTGCTCTAAAACCTGTGTTGCGGGAAGCTGCAAGCCGAAGCGCTGGGCCTGTATTTTATGCTCTAAAGCACTCAATACCTCTTGCAAGCGATGCTGTTGTTTAGCCTGTTCATAATAACCGTGCAAACTTTGTCGGGCCTCCTGCTCAACCTCGGCCACGGCCTGCGCCTGAAACTGGGCAAGATAATCTTTTACTCTTGCGATATAGGCTTTGAGATCATCGATCATGATCGAAGCATCCAGCTTGGTCGCTTCAACAAAGTTTTCGGCCTGCAAAGTCCGGTTAATAATATATTGCTCGATATCCCAGATATCCTGATATTTTTTATATTTATTCAGGGCAATGTTTAAACTGCCATTTTGTACCCGCAATTGGGTGATTTCATAATTCAATTCATCGACTTGAGTTTCATAATCTGCCAATTTGCTGCGGGAATGATCCAGGTTTTCCTGTAAAAACTGGATATTGCTGCGTAATGAAGCCTGTACCTTTAAGCTCCATAGCAATGCACATATTAAAATACTCGCGAGAACGAAGAGAGCCATACTGAGCATCGTTCTTTCCTTTAACCCCGGGCAGCGCCCTAAACCATCAAATTAAAAATTTATTATAAAGTCATGATTAATTTTGCATCACTTCGGCCAGATAATCAAAGCCGTTGATCAATACTAAGTCATTCATTCATTTTATTTTTCTACAAAATTTTTATGTGCAAGTCATGTATGACTGACTACTTTCCAGCTCAAGACAAATCCATTCTGAAACAACTTACGATATTTTTTATATCAAAGGATATAATTTGAAAGTTTAAAAATAATGAAAGGAAGGTTAAAAAATCATAAAAATAAAGGCATCAGGCCTATAGCGGGAGATAAAAGAATAAAAAATCTCTAGGCTTATCGTCAAGAGATAAACCGAACATTAAAATTTATATTCTGCAGTAACAGCCGATCAGGCAATGGATCAGTAGAAAATTTCATTTGAACATGCTTATAAAGCCACTCATTTCCACGCTGTTATCGAAATAAATTCTCACACTTTTTTATTCGGATTGCCCAGTTTAAGAGCTTGATCCTGATCATATTTATGAGATTAAAAAGCATGTGTCCGGTCGAATCTAACTATTAAGCAGAATCAAATTAGAATGGTATGTCTGCCTTTATTTCGACCGGGACACCACTCAAAGGCTGGGTAAAAGCCAAATAACTGGCATGCAAGGCCATACGATTTAAAGGACTGCGCTGGGGTTCAGGATGATAAATTTTGTCGCCAGTAATGGGATGACCAATATGCAGCATATGGACGCGAAGCTGGTGGGAACGGCCGGTAATGGGGGTCAGTAACACCCGACTAATGTCTTGCTGAGGTAGATATTCTAATGCCTGATACAGGGTTTTGGCAGCCTTGCCCAGTTCAAAATGCACCATCTGACGCGGACGGTTTTCCCAGTCGGTAATCAAAGGCACTTCGACGCTGCCCTCACCTTCGAGTTTACCTTGTACCAGCGCGACATAATTTTTAAGTACCGTGCGTGCCTGAAACATTTTACTCACCGCCACTTCTGCATCGCGGTGTTTGGCAAACATCAAAATACCTGAAGTGGCCATATCCAGACGATGGGTAATTTTGGCCTGCGGATATTTATCCAGCACACGTAAATAGGCACTGTCGTGATGTTCAGGTAAACGCCCCGGAACCGACAATAATCCGGCCGGCTTTTCAATCACCACCAGATCATCATCTTCATAAACGATATGCAGCGGTTCTTGCGGTGGACAATAGACAAAGTCATTGTTGATGGGCATTTTAAGGGTACAGCATCTATAATAATGCGCGCAAAATAACAAGCGGCTTCTAGGCTGTCAATCACGATGCTTGGGCGAATTAAGCTAATCTGCCAGATAATAATCGACGGTCGAGACCACGCGTACTTTTTTCAAATACGGCGTATTGCTGTCGCGATCTTCAATACTAAACAGCCCCTGATTGGCGGACTTGATTTTGCCCAGACTGCTTTTTGAATCTGCAGCAAATTTTTCCGCTACACTGCGCGCATTTTCGGTGGCCTGTTCAATCATCGCAGGCTTGATGTCATTCAGCTTGGTAAATAAATATTCTGTTCTTTGCCCGGAATCATCCCCTGCAAAGGCAATGCCTTTTCTACCCAAAGCCACCAGACGACTTTGTGCCGCACGCACTGCATCTATTTTGTGGGTATAGACGGTGATGGTCTGGCTGGCGGTGTAACGTAGCGCGACATTGGCATCCCCGCCATATTGCTGCGCGTATTTATCGGTGATACTCGGTGAAGCACTGGTAATCTCTTCCGCGCTAAATCCTTCATTTTTTAAGAAGGTCTGAATTTCCTGGGTATTGGTTTGCATGGTATCGTACAACTCGGCCAGATCCTGACTGCCGGCGTTAAACCGGATCGGCCACACTGCCACATCGGCCTTGACTTCACGTTCCGACAATCCTTTGACCGAAACAACACGTTCATACTGTTTAATTTTTAGGGCACTATTGCCGAGAATCCACCCGGCAAGCATCATCCCTAAAGCAATCAAGGCACCCAAAATCAGTGCTGGTTTGACTTGATTCATGTGTGTCAACTCCTTTGAAATCTTTTTTCGTTCTTATTGATCCTGTCATGCTATCAAGTAGCGATAAAATGATAATAATCCAATCTTATTTTTATCACTCGAAGATTCAATTACAACATCGCACTTAGCTTTGATTCATCAAATAGATTGTAATTAACGGTGTCAGGTTAAACAGCAGAATCCCAATCTTATACAGCGCCATACCTGCATAATGAATCACATCAAAACTGGCATCTGAGAGCTGAAACCATTTTCCATGCACCTGTTTCATCCAGTTTCGGGCAAAGACAAAGACCATGAACCAGATCATGAGAATGACATAATTGATGAGTGTGCAAAACAGCAAAAAACGACACCAGACATCAAGATTCATGAGGATTCCCCTAGGGGGGCAGCTGATGCTTTAAAAAATAACAGATCATGTTGAGAAATGAAGGACTGATTTGTATCTTGCTTAGCTAGATATTTTTTTAAATTTATGATTTATATTTATTTTGTTTTTTTATTCTGCGTGTATTGCTAGAGAATTTTTTAGGGTGTTGGGAAAACGTTTAATGGTTTACTTCAACTATCAATCTTTGTAAGACTTGATCTTATAGCCTATAAACTTGTGGTCTATAGCGTCCTAAGCCGGATCGAGACCTTTTGGGTTCGTACTGCACTCGCGTTTTGCGCCGCTCGCAGCATGCTACTCTTTCCGATCCCATCACACCCTTGAGAGCTATATTAGGCAAAGATGGACGGGATTAATTTCCTATGTTTTTTTAATTTGCATTAAATCTGAAAATTTATTTCATTATTAACCCACATATAGAGAAATAAATTCCATTTCCAATTTTTTATGCTTTTTTATTCGCCAAAATGAGACTTTATTGCAATTTATATTCAGGACAGGATTGCTGTTTTATTGAAAGAATGTTCCCTGAATCCATTGCGCACTAAACCACCAGGCACTAATCGCGGACATCCCGCACAGAAGATTAGCCAGTACCTTATTAATTCTAGTCAACTCAGAACTATAAATTTTCAAATTAAGCAAATAAGCGATCACAGCGTAAACCGAGCCAATCGCGCCCCCAAAAAGAATCAGGATCAGTGGCCATGCAGAATAGAAATGGGCTTTTTTATCTAACTTTCCTGACTCTGGTGCGTGCTGTTGAATATCCATAGGTGATAGCCCTCTTTTTAATATATGCACTTGCACTATTTCTAGGCAGATATTTATCCTTTAGAAAAATATTTGCCTTCTAGAACTTTCACTGAAGCAAGAAGCAGACCAGTTTTATCGTACAAAGAGCTGTCGGGTATGATGATTAATATAGGCATTCAGACCATCGCCATATTGAGCGAGCTGTTTCATGTTTTCGACATGCTGATAACCGGAACTGCTATAGCTATAAGTATAAACTTTCGAGTTTTTCTTAAATTGAACCCGAATAAACTCGTTACCAATCTCGTAATTGGCAACACCTGAGTCATGATTAAGATCAAGATAATGTTGCAATTGAGCTACCCTAAATACTTTGAATCTAAGGTTTTATATGGGGTTTTATTAATCAATTTTCAATCAACTTCAAACTATAAATAGCGAAGTTTGGATAGCAAAAAGCCCTATTGAGT
This sequence comes from Acinetobacter endophylla, assembly GCF_053543775.1. Lineage (NCBI taxonomy): Bacteria > Pseudomonadati > Pseudomonadota > Gammaproteobacteria > Moraxellales > Moraxellaceae > Acinetobacter > Acinetobacter endophylla. Next base: position 22,034 of record NZ_JBLVOM010000015.1, read on the forward strand.
AATAGGGCTTTCGTTCAAAACAGAGGGTAACTGTTTGAGTTGTTTTGCTTAGGCATTCTTATTGTTAAATTGATTGCCTTGGCATTTGGTACACGGTGGTAAACGATCAGTACCAATTTCTAAGTAGGTGCGGTGTCCGCATTGAACACAAAAATAGAAGCCTGTTCCGGGTTTTTCGCCAGCAGTAACCATCTTTGTTCTCCATGGTTTTAGAAATGGTCCGTCTAGTATAACCCTCTGGTGATGAATGTCTATTGTCCATTTTTGTAAATGATAGTGTCGTTTGGGCGAAGACTAGAAGACTAGCTATTAGTCACTAAGTTAGTTCTAATAATCAGCATTGATATAATTACATAACCTCTCATTCTCATTTTGTAGCCAATGCTCGAAATTATCTGGATCTTGAGAAACTTCAAGCATATTCTTCAACGAAGATCTATCCATTATCAAATCCAATCCGCTTTGACAAAACTTCCACCCTGCTACCAAGTTTTCTTCGATATACCTATCAAGCTCGTCAAAAATCTTTACAATTTCAATAAACTTATCTTCATTTAAAGGAGTTGAGGTAAAGTGGACACTATTTTTATAATCAGACATTGTTGCAGGAACTGCTCCATATCCCTCTAAATGGAAATGAAATGATTGACTCTTTTTTTCAAATCCACCATGAGCAAAAGTGTTACGATATTTTTCTTTTATTTGAATTAGATTGTCATAAATCTTTTTGGATAAACCTTTGCATCCTAACACTTCAATATATTTTTCAGACCAAAATTGACCAATGATTTTTTTAATTTCATATTTTGAATCTTTTTTTGCAAATGGAAGTATTAAAACCAATACATGCTCTAATCTACTAAAATATGAATCAATCATTGAAAGTGCGTTATATACAGCTTCTCTTTCCAAATCTTTTTTCCTAAGATAATTTGAAAGTACTTTCGTAAAATCTTTATCTTTCCTGGTAATTTCTTTAGCGAACAATTTTTGAGCTTCATAACGAAAGTACATGTACTGATTATCTAACTTATGAAAGTTATTTTGAATCGTAAAATTGCTTGAATTAATTTGTTCTTCAGCATATTGAGCTAATATTTTTGTCTCGATAAACTTAATATTCTTCTTTAGTTTATTTATGACCTCTTTATGATTTGTACTTCCATCTACTTTTTGACTATAAATTCTCAAACCAAATTTATGTGAACTTATCATATTCACAATACCTTTATATTTAAAAACTATTCCCCAATGCATCTTATCCCATCTATAAATAGAACTGAATTTACATATTTTATGTAAGGTAAACAGTAAAATAGCTTCAACAGGAAAGTCCTCACGAGAAATAGAAATATAAGATTTATCATCAATCAAATTTTCAGATATTGGATCTGCATAGGTAGGCGAATTCAAACATGAGGTGCGACAGTTTCAAAAGCCATATGATAATCAACAAGCTGAGCAAATTTCTCTAATGGTGTAAGCCAATCTAACGCCTTTCTAGGACGAGTATTCAGTGACATGGCAACTTGATTTAAATAATGCTGATCTGCCTGATTTAAATCAATCCCTTTAGGTAAATATTGCCTAATTAAACCATTCATATTTTCGCATGTGCCTTTTTGCCAAGGTGAATGTGGGTCACAGAAATATACATCTATGCCTAAATCTTCTTCGAGTATTTTATGTTCTGACATCTCGCGTCCACGGTCATAGGTCAACGTTTTACGCAGTTCTGCAGGTAAATATTTCAGAGCTTCAGTTAAAGCCTTGCGCACTGATTCTGCCTTTGCATCAGGTAATGTTGCCAAGATACAGAGCCGTG
>NZ_JBLVOM010000016.1:0-7363 GCF_053543775.1 Acinetobacter endophylla
GGTATTCACTACACCCGAATTGCAAGTGATCATTGGGACAGTTTCATCACTGCTTTTAAAAACTGCAAGCAAAGTATTGGTAAGTTGTTTACTGTAGGAATTGAAGGTAATAATTGCAAAATAAGGCATCGAATAAGGCGTGGTTTTAGAAGAAGTTGCAATTTCTCCAAAAAGCTTGAAAACCATTTTAAAGCCTTCGACTTAACCTTCTTTTACATCAATAATGGCTTCATTTAATGTCAGCATACTTTTTAAAACACCACCAACAAGTTTTATTAAGTGATCTACTGGTTAATTTTTCTAATTTTTTACCATCGCTCGAAATCACAAAAGATAAAGACATGCTGGTTACGATTAGAGGAAATGAAACACCTTTAGTCGAATTTATTGTCAATTTAAAACTATACAGCATGAAATTAGGCAAACTTTTCTTTGAATTTGAGAATCAATTTAAAGAAAAAGAGCAAGACTTTAAGGGCTTTATTAAACGTCACAAACTTAAAGGTTTTGATCATGCCAATTTTGTTAATTACGTGAAACTAGGTGCATATGATAGTGCTTTAGACATTATCAAACACCAGTACGAAAGCGTTAAAAAAACATTCTTTGTACTGTTTAAAGATCGTTTCACCCTATTAGAAAGCAAGGGTTTTATTTAAGGATATTCTATGGAAATGTTAGATCCATCAAACACAAACCCTGGGCTCTTTTTAGTCATAATGGCTACGGCAATTGGTACCATACTTTTTGGTTTTTTAATTGTCGCTTTAATTGCACGATATAAGTTCAAGATTAGAGTTACGGTATCTAGTTTTATAGCTGCAGTTACTTTATCTGTATTTAGCTTTATATGCTTTGGTTCACTTGGTCCGATGGAACCTAAATACAGTACTTCAGTTGTTCAGCTTTATGCGTTGGGCTTACTGGCTGGTACTTTAATATTAAATATAGTTCTTCTGAAATTATTCAGCCCTAAAACTATTGAACAGTTAGCTTTGAAAGGTTTTAATAAGTCAGAAAATGAACAAAAAGAGCATTACAAAAACATCTTAAAAGAGTTTAAATGTATTACTGATTTGGAAGATAAAAACAAGCTTAATAAGCGCAGTTTTAACTTGTTAAATGTTTTTAAACATAAAGGAAAACAAAATGTTTGATTTTAAGATGAAATCTTTGTGTGTTTTGGCTGTTGCCGGATCTCTTTTAACTGGTTGCGTATCTAGTACTATTGATGGAATGGGTTCTAAACGCAAACAAATCATGTTGTATTCTGAAAAAGAATATCTTCAGCAAAGTACTCAGTCTTACAACAACATCATCACGACTGCTAAACAGCGTGGATTGATTGTGAATAACGCTCAAGTAAATAGAGTAGCAAAACGTCTTATCGCACAAGTTCCACATTATCGAGCTGACGCAGCAAATTGGAATTGGGAAGTTAATACAATCCGAGATAATGAAATCAACGCGTTTTGTCTATCTGGAGGCAAGATCGGTGTGTTGACTGGTTCTATCACAAAAATTAATGCAACTGATGATGAATTGGCTGCACTGATCGGCCACGAAATTGCACATGCTTTACGTGATCATGGGCGTGAAAAGGTAAGTAAAAAGCTTTTAACTGGTTTAGGTGTGCTTGCAGCTAGTTCGGCTGGTCTTGGTGACATGGTTGTATCTGGCACAAGTTTACTAGGCGATTATGGAGTTAACTTACCTGGTTCGCGCAAACTTGAAAGTGAAGCGGATCTTCTAGGTGTTGATATTATGGTTCGTGCTGGTTACAACCCACAGGGCGCAGTCAGCTTTTGGAATAAAGTAGTAGCCCAAGAAAAACAGGGCACTAAAATTGATTTCTTATCAACGCATCCTACTTCAGAAAAAAGAATTGTAGCGATCCAAGAATACATCAACCAAAATTACAGGAAATAATATAAGGAGCTGGTTATGGATATTTACACAGTTATCCGAGTGAGCAAAAAGTTGTTTGACCACGGTTATGTTGTAATACCAGAACACAAAGTAGATTTTAAATCGGCTTTACTGCTCTTAAATGAACAAACCGTTGATGATCGATTTCTAATATCTAAAGATATAGTAGGTGCTGAAATCAGAGGGAATTTTGCCTTAATTGAAAAGGAGGGGAAGTTTCAATTGTTTACCAAAGGAATAGATTACTTTTGTTTGAATGTTGAGCCTGAAAAATCCAGTACTGATCCTAAACCTGAAAAAGAGGTAAAAAAGAGTAAAGTAGTTCTCAAAAACCGTTATTTATATAAAAGTGGCGTGAAGAAGATAGGGGAGCTGGACACGTACAAGAAAAGAAGCGTCAAGATTACGAATGTAGGAAAACCATTTGTACTAAAACAAAAATTGCATGACGTTCCAGATTGGCTTTTTGAAAAGCTAAAAGACCAAGATGTATGTTGGATCTATTTTGAATATGCTGAAGAACAATTATCAGAGGCACCAATAGAAACTGCACCAATCAATTTAAAAAGTGACATTGAAAGTTGTGTTAAATACTTTAAGTTACATGGTGAAAAAACAAGAAAAAAACCAATTATCAATGCTGAAGCACCAGGTAACGTAAACCTATTCAGATATTGTGATTTACGGCGCATTGATCAGGAATTAAAAGTCTTATTTGTTTGTAGTGAAAACTATCTTTGGTTACTGGAACAAAATAGACAAGATCCACTACCTAACATCAAATTAAACAATATTAGTTTTGGCGGTTGGATCATTCCCAAGACGACAAACCAAGATATGTTGAATAAGCTAATAATGTTAGATAAAGAATTAAAAACGAATCCAGATGCTTATCTTCTAAGTGTACGAGAGTAAAGTACTCTCGTACAATAACTATTGTAATGCTACTAATTAAGTTGCTTAAATCTAAATAATTAAACATAGCTGCAAACATGAATCTCAATTTTTTATTCGGCTTTATCATAATTATTGTTGGCGGTGGTGCAGCAATAGTTGCGCTTCGTTCAATGTTAGAAAATGAAATTTTTATGAAGGATAGTATATGGCTATGAATAATTCTAAATTCGATAAATACTTATTGCGCTCATTTTTAAAAAATACTGGACTTGCAATAATTTCAATTAGTGCAATAGCATTGGTTATATTTGCATGTTATGTGGTTTATATAGGAATAGGAAAAGCATCAACTTATGTATTCAATAACTTTGTACTAACTCTAAAAACTATTGGCTATATCGTATTATTTTTAATCGCTTTAAATTTAGTTATCTGTTTTATTGAAAATGTTATCAAAGAAGCCAATCAAAAAAGGAGTGAAGATAGTTCAGAAGATAATGTATGAGGGTAATAAAAAGTATCATACTGGCTTACTCTCAACACTTTGATTTTTTGGTCTTTATCTCCATCAAGTGTATTTTCTAAAATATAGTATGAATCTTTTACCCTCATACACTAAGGGGTTAAGAAAGGTTTCGGCAAGAAACGCCCCTCAACAAAACACCTACGATAAAAAAGTTTTAGTGATCGTGGTGATCTGTATCAATTACGTCATTATTGTTTGCATTAAACTTAGCCTGCTCTTTATAAAAATTATAGTCGGCATTGTCGTATACAAGCTCTTTTGGGTAAGGGATACCCATTTCATCAAGCTTTAAAGCGTAATAATGCGGTATTGGCTTGGTTGGATTGAAGTATGGTTCAGGGTAGTACTGAGTAACGACTTTAGCGGAGTAGGAATTAACGAGTTGATCTACATCGCTTTCTATTGTTTTTTGTTGGTCATTGTAATAAGAGTCAACAAGCTCTTTGTCTGAGTGGCTTGCTGCACAACCTGAAAATATTAAAGGTATTAAAATAGCGATAATTCTATAATGTTTCATTTTAAATAGGCCCAGGTGTAGTGTATATTTAATGGAACGTTAAAATACTTTTGATTATACATGACTTTTAAAGATGCTGTAACACCACCTTTTAGCAGAGGAAAAAGAGAACATAAGTTCTTGGCTAAAATGTTAAAATCTGAAAAAGATAAGATTAAGCTTTATACCAAAAGTTTAAGAAAAATTACTTTTAATGAGCTTTTAATTAGAGCAACTTTAATTTTAGTTGTGGTTTTTGCGTTAAGTTTTTGTATCTTTGGCGTATACCTATCTTTGAACGGTTTATTCTCAAAAGATGTGCATTTAGGAATGATTGGCATTATAGGTGATAGTAGTAGAATAATATTATGTACCATCTCAGCTATATTGTGCGCGGTTACAGCTTTCAAACTGTTTAAGAAAGCAAAAATTGACTGGAAAGAACATCAGTCATCAAAACGATATGCCAAAGCAATAACGAAAGAGTACCAGTCATTAAATAATTTGATTTTGGAACAGATTAAACAAGATAAAACAGGCAGTTATTGGCTGAACAGCAAAGAGATCCTGAGCATAACAGAGCAATACGAAGATAACATAAATGAAAACACAAAAGATTATCTGGTAAGTTTTACGCAAGATACGACTAAAAAGTATGTTAGGTTTTACATATATAATAATTCGCATATCTCTAATGGGTATACCAATGTTTTACATATACACTCGACTACTTTAACAATTTATTCACACTGTCTAAGTTATTCGGATTCGTTGAGTGTTAAAGACCTTTTAGATATTTCTGTTAAAAGTATTTGCATAAATTATTAGTTTTACTATAATACTTTTAAGAACAAAATTTAAATGTTTCTTACGACATTAAAAGAATGGGAGGCTTATAGCTTCCCATTTTTCTTTTTAAAATAACTATTATTTTTCTAAAACATCATTTGCCTTTTTCTCAAAACCCTTAACTTCTGCTAAAAGTTCTTCATTTTGGGCCATTGTGTCAGTAAAGGTCTGTTTCGAGAATTTAATGAATTCAAATGCATCATTGATCGATTGCTCTTTGCTTGGCTTCACGTACTTCGGGAGCTTATTGAATTCAGTATCCACATTTCTTTTGATCGCAGAAAAGTCTTTATCAAGCGACTCGAATGCTGCACTGGTTGACTCAAGCTGTATACGTTCAGAAACTCTATGGTCGATGTTTTGGAACACCAGGAACACACATACAAAAACTAAACTAGCAATTAAACTATTTTTTAGAACAACTGTATCCATTTTAAAACCCTTTAACATTTCTTTGATATTTTTAGTATAATCACTTTAATGTCTTTAAAATTTTTTTAAAAAATATGTCTAAAGCCTCCAACGTTGAGCTCTTAAACTTTTATAGTCTTGTTAAAGTACCTTTTAAATATGCTCACAAAGAGGTGTTGTTCTCCATTTCTATTTTATATTTTAACGGTAAAACTAAATCATACGTTCATTATCACAAATTTGAAGATGAAGAATTGCAGACTGTTCTAGGGTATGTGGTTTCGGAGAGTCTGGCGTGGACCTTTGGATCTTTGAAAACTGATAAATTCACTGTTAATCAGAATTTTATTTTCAATACTGTGCAAGAAGTGGAAAAAAGCCTTAAAGAACAAATAAATGCTTTATATAAAAGCACGGGTATAAATGCTAAGTTTTCCATGCAATATGCCTTAAAGGATAAGCCATCTGCAGAAAACAACGACTTATTAGAGAAGATATTTGCGATTGATAAAATGCTACCATTTGCTTTTACATTTAATAATAACGGCGGTTATGAAGTTGCATTAAAAGAATGTTCGTTAAAACTAATTAATGATATTGGGTTTTTCGCTTAAAAGTCCTTAAACTATTAAATACCACTTCATTAATACTTATTTTTAATTATAATGTGGGGTATTAGTAGTTTTAAGTTAGGTCATTAATTAGTGAATAAGAAAACCCTTACCATAGCGATATTGTCAGTTTTGCTATTTGGTTGTGATAAGTTAAAGCCTTCAAATACTGATACTGCATCTCAAGAAGAACAAATAGATCCCATTGAAAAGAAAGTTGAGGAACAAGTTCGCAAATATGATGAACGTGTTACCACTTACAATCCATCTAACTACAAATTACCTCAATCAAGCCTTTCTACCACCAGCCACAAAGTAGCGTGTAATTTTGGTGTAGGGGGAGATCTACCAGCTTTGGCATCAAATGGCATGTTCTCACAGCCGTTATATCGTATTGAAGCTGAGCAGATCATGGATAAAGTTCAGGGCGATGTGATGTATGCCCCTTATTCAATCGCGACATCTGTTGAGGGTGATGTTTTATATGAATCTGAAATTGATAGCTTTGATCGACAGTTAAATACATTACGAAGTTATCAAATTAAATCATCTGAACAAAATATCATTTCGTCATCTGGCTTTTACACCAATTCAAACAAAGCTGTTCGTATGGCACCTATCCGCAGTTACCCGGTTGCTTATGTGAAGCGCTTGGACGGCGATATTGTTTCTACATCTATGTTTAATGATGCATGCGACAAAGAAGTAGGTGTACGTAACTACAAATGGCGCGAAATTGATGTGTCGGGCAAACCATATGCAAGTTTAGCATCCACTGTATCTGAGCAAATTGTTCGGGTGAATCAGTTTGGCATGTTCACCAGTGCATCAAATTTTTACAGCTACTTCAGTAGTGAGTTTGGCAACTTCTTGGATGCAAATAACAAGTTTAGATCCGCATTGGAGAAATCAGGACGTTTCCCTAAAGGTTCAAAAATCTACGTTCCATCTGAGATTAAAACGACTGATGAAACACTGGTGATTACGAAGAACCCTGAGCTTGAAATTACAGACTTCCAAAAAGACAAGGTTTTAGAGGCATACAACAAAGAGGCCAAAATACGGAATCTTGGCCAGATCGTATTCAAGGTCTACAACCTCAAAAACAATACTGTTTTCTATACACCATGGAATGAAACCAAGCACCGTGAAGCGGTCGAGTTTGAACCTATTGTTGTTATCGATGGCAAGGCTTATTCAGCAGTTTGGCATGTTCCTAATACTTTGACATTCAATGATTCGACCAGTGCTGGAAACTTAACGTATTACAACGCTACGGCGCATAACGCATTCGTCAATGCTGTTAAAGGTATATACCAAGGTCAGCAAAGCATGGTTGGTACAGAGCACGAAGATGATACCGAATATTCAATGAAGACTGCAGTTGAATACCAGAAAGCCCAGGCAGAGAAATAATATGGAATTAAGCACTATTGAAAAGAATACCGAAGCTCAAGACATTCAATCTGATGCGTATGACCAGCGTGTACATTCAGTATTGATAGTACCTGAACATGCCCTAAAAAAAATTGAGTCGATGATTTTGGCTACTGGTCATGTACAAAGTGACAGTACCAATCTTTTAGAAGTTTTAAGGCCAATGCCTGAAGAATTCAGAAAAGACGTTGATAACACCGAATTTAC
>NZ_JBLVOM010000016.1:7383-12394 GCF_053543775.1 Acinetobacter endophylla
AAAGAAAACGGCGACATCGGTGATGCAGCCGTGGTCATTGTTGATGGTTTGATTCACGACACAAAACGCGGTGTTTGGATCTCTCAAAATTGGGGTTGTGGTAGTCCTAAATTCACCAAGCTTATTCAGGCTGGAGCTGAGCCACCAATTGAACTGATTGCCAAAAATAAGGGGGATAAGTTTAGTGCGACTTTAACGCACGAATTTCAAAAAGCGTATGAGCGAATGGGTTATACCCAAAAACAGGTCGGTTATATACACATCCTATCAAATGGTACACCAACGACTTTCTTTAACTACCTGAGTGACGAATTGCTGTGCAAACTGGAATTCATATCAGTAGACAACAACCGTTTAAACGCCTCACAAACTAACTTTTATAGTGCCGTAGAGCGAGGATCTGTTTCAGATTGGGGAGTGAGCTATCACAGAAAACCTTTTAACTTAGAAAATTACCCGATCAATTCTCTATTGGTGTCGGGATTAACAATAACTTTTATTTTGTACCTGATTTACAGCTATCTCTTTGGAGCTTAATACCAAATGAAATATTTAAACAGAACATCTCAAGATCGCGAAAAACATCATTACTTTAATCAACAACAGGGCGACAATAGAAAACAGCACAATCCGAACCATCGTCACCACTCTATTAGCTTAAATGATGTATTTCGGTCGTTATTAGCCCTTACTCAACTAGACAAAGACATCCCGACATTGATCAAGCTTTTTGAAGAACAAGGGCTTGAAATATGCGAAACGCGTGTACGCACTTGGTCAACACCCGTGCATATCAACAATAGACCAATACCACACATTATTTTTGTTGGTTTTATGAATTTACTTGAGTGCATCAATGCTGAAGCAAAACTCAAAGATATTAATCTGTTTGATCTGTCAGAAATCTTGGACGATATACGCAACTAACAATTATGTGGTTTAGCTATGACTGAAGAAATAAATAGTAATGAAAAAAAAGATGGTCCTATTACGGATGTAGGTAAAAAGTTTGCTGGTGCACGTAAAGACAACCCATCACCAGACTTCTCAGGCAACATGAATGGAATTAAGTCTGACAGCCTAGTGACTAAAAAGGAATATTGGCAAAAGCCTGATTTTAGAGCTGATGCCCAATCTGGCCATAAACCTGTAAAACATGCACTATTATTTTCTTTGGTCTATGCAAACTTAACCAACAAGCCTTTAGGGGGCGGTTGGTTTAGCATAGGTCAAAAGCAATGGGATGATGCCTACATTGCTACGCTACACTTCTTAAAAAACAAATATGAAAGCTCACACTACGAACGTTTAGAACAACTGACAGACGACTTTAATGCGTACATGACCGTTAAGTTTGGTGCTGGACGAAGTGAAAAAGATATTTTAGAACGCTACTCAGCTGGACGACATACCAATCGCAGAGTTAAACACCCACTATCATTTAGTTCAGACACACGTTTACGCTTAAAAAACTTAATCCCTTTAGGATGGCCAGACGATCGTGTACTTGATACGGATAATTATGGTGCCAAAAAATTATTAAACACTGAGACTGGTCAACATAAGTGGTATGCCGTTAAATCCATTTCAGCAAAGCGGTTTCAAACACTAGATGATTGGACGGAATACGACACATTCAATGCAGCACTAGAAAAAGTAAAAACATTTTTTCAGCCAATTTTAGATGAACGAGTCATAGAACCCAAAAAAGGACGCGCAAAACCACCCAAAAGACCGCGCTACGACAGAGTTGAAGTGCGCGAGGGTAAGGACCATCGAAAGGGTGAAAACATCGATAGCCAGTTGCTTATGGACTATTTCAAATTTTCTGGAGTCGAGTTCGGCAATTGGGTAAATCAAAAGGAACGTGCATGGTTTCTGAATTGCACGTATGACTCACTAATGGATCTTGTCGAACTTCTAGGTCTACCCGTTACGTTCGCATCTTTAGGCGGTAAGCTAGGAATAGCATTCGGTTCGCGTGGCACAGGCGTTGATAGCGCAGCAGCTCACTTTGAACCAGGTAATATGCTTATTCATTTGACCAAGACGCAAGGTGTTGGAGCACTAGCCCATGAGTTCGCGCACGGATTTGATTGTGTTTTGGCAAAACGAAACGGACTCAATAATAACTTTTTTAGCGAATACTTTCTTTACACCAGTAAAGGGCGTTACTCAGTACAGAATCATCAAGAGTCAGCATACAAACATCTTAAAGATGGCCAGACTGCAGATAAGTTTATCAAGCTGGTTAATTATCTTACTTTTAAGTCAACCAAATACCTTGATTACGAAGAAAGACAAGGCGGTACGGGCTTTATGAATAACGCCATGCACCTAGATCAATCACGGTCAATGTATTGGTCACAGCCAACAGAAATCTTTGCCAGACTGTTTGAATGTTGGGTGACGGATAAGCTGGCTGAAAATGATCAACAAAATGGGTTTTTGGTGCACGGCACAGAAGAGTCGGCAAATAGTTGGAATATGAAGTTAAGCGCATATCCAACAGGCAGAGAACGGGCAATTTTAGTTGATTTGATGGATGATTGGCTAAAAGCATTAGTGAGGTCGTGGACGAAATGAATGCAATCACTAAGACCTCAAAAAAAGAACGGATCTTATTCAATAATCCCAAAGCAACACGACTTTACAGGGAAGCAATAACAGAGCTTATTGCGTTTAAACCTTGGGAAGTTAACGCCACTGAGAATATGCTTACGATCTGCAACACCTACCGCTATGTCGTGAATAAACGTTGTTGTTTAGGGTACGAGTTTTGGTGTTACGACCGAAGCGAAAAAGAATGGGTACGTGTTAAGCCCTCAAGCGGTCGCCACAACTATGGGAAAAACTGGTGCAAAACAAATGACAAAAACAATGGTCTACAAGGCAGTAAAACGAGCAGATTTTGAGTATTCAAACGCAGCGCGTGGATACGTGTATCGGGGAGAGAAAATATCTGATGCTGAAGCGGAAAAACTAAAGCATAAATGGGCTAAAAAAGACCTGATGGACAATGCAAAAAAAGATGGATCGTTCACACCAGAATCATTAGAAATGTTCAAAACCTTGGTGAATCATGTATCACCACGGGAGTTGACCGCCAAACAGCAAGCTTTGACATACCATAGCCTTAAACGCTACACAGATTGCGTATTTAACCTTTATGAAGTCACCGCTAAACAAACACCTCCAGCAAAACTAAAACGACCGTACAGCATGCCTAGACTGGATGGTACGGATAACCCTTGGAACCAAGGCAAACGAGAAAACGATGTCTATATATACAAGGGGATTGAGTACAAAGGCATTGAAGCGGAAACAGCAATGCATAAAGTGGTGATTGCATCAGAATTAACGGCAATTGCCGGATTGGATAATCAGTTAGCGAATCTGGCCAACGAAACAGGTGTAGCGTTGTTTTCAGAATTTATTGAAGTTGCACACCAGAACAATGATTTAAAGGATTTAACATATGTAGTTTTTGATTATGTAAAACATCTAATTGTGACGATTGATCGCTATTTTGATTTAAAACTGAAATCTAACGTGTCGGTCAGTATTTCAGTGAACCGAGTAGCTGGCTATTCAAGGTATAGCATAGTTCAACAGAAATAGACGCACGAACGCAACCAGTGACATTACATGTGTCGTCAATGACAGCTTATGTGTCTCGAACGTGCACGTAATTTTGGATTGATTGGTTTGAATGCAGAAAATGTAAATTATGCAAAGTAACACCATGAATATAGCTGATGATTGTACGGTAGTACGTAGACCGTATCAAAGAATGACGACAGCTAACATGCTTAAGATTTGTTATAATAAACAAATTGTTAGTATCTAAACGACACATGAGCTGTCATTTTTTGGAAATTGCGACTACCCTATTCATTTTAATTCGAACTTTAACTTATGTTCACCTGAAGTCTAGTTAATAAAACTTTTAATAATTTTATTTATTATTTTCAATAACTTATATAAATAAAAAAATAATTATAAATTTTTGGTTCATGAACCTAATGAATTTATTGATACTTTTATAAAATAGAGTTAATTTGTCCGAGAGATATGGGTAGATATCTATTTTTGGTCTTTTTAGTGATTAGAGATATGACCATTGTCATCAAATTTTAAGGAATTCCTTAAGTTTTTTTCTTATAATTCAATAAAATAATTTTGAATACTCAAAAATTAAATGTAATATAAGTCACATTATGAACCGTTAAGTGAAATACGTTTTGCTTAAACGAATGATTGAGTTAGATCATCTAAATGATGATCGTGCTAGAAGACTCAGGTTTTACACCAAAATATTTGGCAGACTTTATTTTAAATACAATCCTAAACTGAATATAAAAAACCTTCGGAGGGCTTATTTGGCCAAACTAACCATCAACCTGAAAAAACTAAATTCTTACGCTAAGTATTTTTTCTAAAAGACACCGTACATATAGCATTACTTTATGTTAATAAAAATTTAGCATCATTTTTGACGCTTATTTGTTGTATGTGCAAAAGCAAGACATTTTAAATAAAGAATCTTTTAATATGAAAGTTACATATCCAGAGACAGGTATATACGAGCACGAACTCAAAGCAATTGATAAGATTAAAAAGGTCTTTGATCGTGGCGAAAAAACTAAAAACTGGCGAGCATATGCTGGTTTTGAATTTATGCATAAAAATGGAAAAAAAGCAGTAGCGAAAGGTAGTTCTGAGAAATTTGAATATGATCTCCTAATTATTACTCATGCAAACATTTTGGTCATTGAATTCAAGGACTGGAACGGTAAGGAAATTACAAAAGTTGCAGGAAAATGGTACGTAGGTAATAAAGAGCAAGATTCATGCCCTGTAGCTAAAAATGTAAAAAAAATGCAAATTATAGTTAATAAACTAAAGGATAAAGTTTCAGAAAAGAAAGCTAAGGGCATTACATTTCATTACCAAAGTGTTTCTCACTTTGTTGTCATGTGTGGTAAAGCAGATTATTCGCGCCTGCCTC
>NZ_JBLVOM010000017.1:0-29207 GCF_053543775.1 Acinetobacter endophylla
GCCTCATATTGGCGTGTCATCACGCCGTACTGGCGTTTTAGTTGAGGATATTTATTTAAGCCGTAAACAATATTCACGACAGATTTTTTTACGCTGTCAGCATTACTCAACTGCTCTGCAAATTTTGGAACAACAAAAGACAGCTATGCTGACTATTCCTAAAAATGTATTGGTACATTTACAATTGGCTACCAGTCTAAATATTTTTGAAGTCCCTGTGGAACTGCCGAAAATTAATATGGGGATATATTGGCATAAGGATTTGCAAGAGAATAAGAGACATCAATTTTTGAGAAATGAAATTTATAAAATTTTTGCTTAGGCTATTTATAAAGGAATGCAAGTTTGCTTAGGCTATTTTAGTTAGTCGGTACAAAACTAAACACTGAGTGATTAGCTTTTAATCCGTAGATCTACTGGCGTTGCTCTAAAATGGCTCGACTTTTAGCTGTGATTTTACAGCTGGTTTTTGCTGATTTGGATCTTGCCTTTGTTAAATCTCTCCACCACCTGGCAAATTGTGCTGGGCCTCGTACTGCTGTGTTTTTCGTATTATCTGCTGCATAAAATTACAGTTTATTTAAAAGATGTTTTCCGCCCTTTTAAGAAAGGCAAAAAATACTGGTGCCGTGTAAAAGCCGTAAGTGATGGTGATACCCTCACCTGCTACCGTTTTAATATTCGTCGCTCTGAGACTAAATTGCGCTTTGCCTTCGTTGATGCCCCTGAATCATCGCAAGCATATGGTAAAGAATCGCAACGTCTGGTCAAAAGCATGGTGAATAATAAAATGGTTCGGGTCAAGATTACCGATATTGACCGTTATGGCCGCTGTGTCGGTGTGGTCTATCGCTATCGCAAAAATATCAATGAAGAGATTGTCAAACGTGGTGCAGCGTGGGTCTATGAAGAATATATCAAGGATAAAAACCATTTACGCTATATGATGGAACTGCAAAATAAAGCCAAGAAACAGAAAAAAGGTCTTTGGAAAAGTAGCCGTCCTATACGTCCAAGTGTTTATCGTAAGCAGGTAAAATCGTAAATTTGGTTTTATCAAAGATAAATTGCAAATAAAAAAAAGTGATCAGGACATTCAGATCACTTTTTTCATTTTTTAGTTTTACTAATTTAATAAGCCAAATGCACTAGAAAGCGGAATGCGCCGGCAATCAGGGCCAGCGTTAAAAATCCTGCCAGCCATAATCCTACAAACCATAATACCTGTTTGCCTTTCATGACCACTCCTTAATGATAGCCATCATCGCCGACCCTGACCTTATGCCGGAATACCCAATAGGACATACCGGTATAAATCACAATAATTGGAATCAGGATCAAGGCTCCAATCAAGGCAAATAGCTGGCTATTTTCATGCGCTGCTGCCTGCCAGATTGTTACGCTTGGCGGAATAATATATGGCCATAAACTTATCAAGAATCCGGTATAGGCAAGGAAAACCAGAACAAGCATATAGGTAAATGGGCCTAATTCACTGCGTCTTTTACAGGCACGTAAGGCCAGCCAGGTAAATAGCAGAACCAGAACTGGAACTGGCATAAAATAGGTAAATTGTGGCTGACTGAACCAGCGTTCGGCAATCTGTGGATGAGTCAACGGCGTATAAATACTGACAGCACCCAATATGATCAGCAAGGCCATAATCAGCTTAGGCATCAGTTTAAACATTCGATCCTGTAAGTCATCTCCAGTTTTATAGATCAGCCAGCCACATCCCAATGCCGCATAGAGCACCACCACACTGATTCCGGTGAAAATACTGAATGGAGTGAGCCAGTCCAGCCCCCCACCAACATAAACACCATTTCGAGTTTCAATGCCCTGAATATAAGCCCCTAAAATCATGCCTTGCAGGAAACTGGTGATTGCAGAACCACCGATAAAAGCTTTGTCCCACCAATGTTTGCTGCGGTTGGCCTTGAAGCGGAATTCAAAAGCCACGCCGCGGAAAATCAAGGCAATCACCATCAGAATAATTGGCATATACAGCGCCGAGAGTACGGTCGAGTAAGCGAGTGGGAAAGCTGCAAACAATCCTGCACCGCCCAATACCATCCAGGTTTCATTGCCATCCCAGACCGGAGCCACGGTATTCATCATGACATCACGTTCATCCTGATGCGGAAAGAAAGGAAACAAGATGCCGATGCCCAGATCGAAACCATCAAGAATAGTATAAATCAATACACCCAAACCAATAATCACAATCCAGATTAATGATAAATCAATCATTTTTTATCCTCCTGATCCGGTTGTTCAGGAACTTCTTCGATACGTTCGCGAATACTACTTAATGGTCGGCGTGAAGCCTGAACTACATCGCTATCTGATTCATGATCTGGTCGGGTATGAATAAAATCCGGGCCTTTGTGCATCAGGCGCAACATGTAGTAAATTCCGATACCAAATACCACACAGTAGACGACTACAAAAATAATTAGGGTCAGCCCCACCTGTTCAGCAGAAACCGGTGACAATGCATCCTTGGTACGCATGATGCCGTATACCACCCAAGGCTGACGGCCGACTTCTGTGGTAAACCATCCCGCCAGCATGGCAATAAATCCAGAAGGTCCCATAATCAAGGCGAATCGGTGCAATGCACGGGATTCATAAAAACGGCCTCGGGTACGTGCCCACGCTCCCCATAATGCCAGTAACAACATCAGCACGCCGAGTCCAACCATAATTCGGAAGCTCCAGAACACCACCAGTGAATTCGGCCGGTCTTCAGGTGCAAAGTCTTTAAGTCCCGTAACCTTGCCATCCATCGAGTGGGTTAAAATCAGGCTACCCAAGTTGGGAATTGCGACTGCATATTTGGTTTCTTCGGCTTCCATATCTGGAATACCAAAGAGGTATAAGGGCATGCCTTCATCATGATTGGTTTCCCAGTGTCCTTCCATAGCTGCAAGTTTTGCTGGCTGATGCTCAAGGGTATTAATACCGTGCATATCACCGACGATGACCTGTAAAGGTGCTAGTACTAGAAGCAGCCACATCGCCATGGAAAATGAGGTCTTGACCAGTGCATCACGACGGCCTTTGATCAGATGCCATGCGGCTGTAGCAGCGACCAGTAAGGCGGAAACCAGAAAGGCAGCCATGGCCATATGGGCCAGACGATAAGGGAAAGATGGGTTAAACACGATAGCAAGCCAATCTTGCGGCACAATCAGGCCATTTTCAATCGCAAAGCCTTGTGGGGTCTGCATCCAGCTATTGGACGATAGAATCCAGAACATGGAAATACAGGTGCCTATCGCAACCATCAAGGTCGAGAAAAAGTGCGCCTTTGGTCCCACTCGCCCCCAGCCAAATAACATGATGCCCAGAAAGCCCGCTTCCAGAAAGAAAGCGGTGAGTACTTCATAGGCCAATAAAGGTCCAGTCACGCTGCCTGCCACCCGGGAAAACTCACTCCAGTTGGTTCCAAACTGGTAGCTCATGACCACACCAGAGACGACACCCATCCCGAATGCCACAGCGAAAATTTTCACCCAGAATTTGAATAGATCCTGAAAAATCGGATTTTGGGTTTTGAGCCAGCGCCATTCCAGAATGGCCAGAAAGCTGGCCAAGCCAATAGAAATTGCCGGAAAAATGATATGAAAAGATACAGTAAAGGCGAACTGTATTCGTGCTAACTCTAATGCAGTTAAACCCAGAGTCATAAGCTTCACCTATGCATTGTTATTTGGCATCTTTGCCCTTCAATTTTTAAGTCATGAATTTTTCTAGTGACATGGCTAGCTTAGGCGTGGCTGTTATAAAAAGTATGTAGTCTTTTGTTGATTATTTTTTAATCAGGTTAAACTATGTAACTCTTGCTGATAAAGAAAATATTACTCTGAATAATTTTTAAAACTCTCCTCTTGAGCTTTAGATAAAACAGGCGTAAATTAGGCCCAAATTTAGTTACCCAGGTTAACTAACCATATGTTTTCCGAATCTCCCCGACTTCGTACGCTGTTATTACGCTGCGCACGACTGATGAGCGATGAGATCAATACGATCTTGTTGTCATCACAATTGAATTATTCTTTATGGCAGGTGTTATACGTCATCCAGTCAAAGCAACAATGCACGCTGGCAGATATTTCCAGTTATCTCAATGTATCCAAGCCCGGTATTACCAAGCGGATTCAGCAACTGGTTGAACTCGATCTGATTGCCCAACTCGAAACTGAAGACAAACGTCAAAAGCTGTTCAAGCTGAGTGAGCAAGGAATCGAGACCTTTGCCATGTGTTCCACCCAGATCGATGCATTTGAAGATCAGTTGCTTGAGCACATTGCATCAGATGATCTTGAAGGCAGCAAAAATACCTTGATACAACTCATTCAGCAGTTATATCCCTCATCTCAGGACAGACCTCAATGAGCCAAGAACAAGAAGCGCCTTTATGGACGCCCAATTTTATCCTGATCAGTCTGGTGAATTTCCAGCTGGTTCTGGTGTTCTATCTGCTGGTGATTGTCATCGTCGGCTACTCGGTGGCTGAGCTAGGTGCTTCGACTGCGCAAGCCGGTCTGGTATCAGGCCTGTTTATTGTCGGCACCCTATTCGGACGGTTATTGATCGGGAAATTACTGAATCGTCTGGGCCTAAAAAATACGCTCGTTATTGGTTTGACTGGTTTTCTTCTCTTTTCCGGACTGTATATGATTCCGGCCAAGCTGGAAGTTTTACTAGGCATCCGTCTGATACACGGTTTTATGATGGGTATGGCTTCTACTGTACTGGGTACAGTGATTGCACAGACCATTCCTGCCACACGACGTGGTGAAGGAATTGGATATTTCAGCATGAGCAGCACCCTCGGCACAGCGATTGGTCCCTTTGCCGGAATCTGGCTGATGACAAATTTTAATTATCAGGTAATTTTCATCTTTACCAGTATCGTTGCGCTCAGCTGCCTGATTTGTGGCTTGTTCATCCAGCCACCACGCCTTAAGGCAGGTCATTCGTCAGCAGATTCTACTTCGCAAAGCACCAGTAAACTGGCTCAGTATATTGAACCGAATGCCCTACCGATTGCACTGATTGTACTGCTGGTGGCTACTTCTTATTCAGGTGTACTGTCCTTTATTCATTTTTATGCCAAAGACATTAATCTGGTCGAAGCAGCATCATTCTTTTTCTTAATGTATGCCTTTGCCATTTTGCTTTCGCGTCCTTTTACCGGCCCGCTCATGGACCGTAAAGGCGAAAATATCATTATCTATCCTGCCATTGTGATTATGGCACTGGGGATATTGCTCCTCAGTCAGGCGCAAAACTCTGTGATGTTACTTGCCAGTGCTGCCTTGCTTGGTTTTGGTTTTGGGAATATCCAGTCAGTGTGTCAAACCATTGCGGTGAAAAGTACGACATTGCAGCGTATGGGGCTTGCTACCTCAACCTTCTTTATTGCCCTGGATGCCGGTCTTGGTTTTGGCCCGTATTTTCTGGGTATGCTGCTGGACCAGATTGGTTACCGCCAGCTTTATCTGTTCTCGGCGCTGCTCACCCTAAGCTGTCTGGCCTGGTATTACCTTCTGCATGGCCGTAAAGCAGGAAAAGTACAGCCTTCTCATTAAAAGCTTTTAAAAGCGCCGACTAAACCGGCGCCGATATTCCAACGGCGTCAGACCGGTTTTTTTATGAAATAAACGGCGGAATGAACTTGGATCCTGATAGCCGACATTTTGCATAATCACATCCACAGCTTGATCGGTTTCTTCCAGTCGTTTACGTGCGGCTTCAATCCGGATCGCTTGTAAATACTGATTGGGCGGTATGTCTAAGGCTTGTTTAAAGCGTCGAATCAGGGTTCGGCCAGTCACATTAAACTGCTCTGCCAGCTGGTTCAAACTAAAATCTTCATGAAAATGCTGCTCTAGCCAGTTCTGGATTTTTTGTACCAGTTCATCATGGTGCGGCTGGCCAATATTCAGCAATGAATAAGACAACTGGCTATCACGGCGGTAATCAATTACAAAAGATTTAGCCGATTGCATGGCCACCTCAAAGCCATAAAAGCGCTCAATCAGATGCAACCCCAGGTCAAACCAGGCCAGGCCTCCGCCCGCACAATAGATATTTTGATCCCGGCTAATCATCAGATCGGCATTCAGTTTCACCTTAGGATAGCGTGAACGAAACATGTCCTGAAAACCCCAATGTGTTGTTGCAATTCGGTCATCTAAAATACCTGCTTCTGCCAGAAAAAAATTTCCGGTACAGTTTCCTGCAATTAAAGTCGCATCTGCATGTGCAGATTTTAAAAAATGAATCAGTTCTGGATTTTGTTGCAATACATCCTGAATTGGTGCAGCGATGGTCGGTACCACCAGAATATCTGCAGTTTGAATCTCTTGATAAGAAACATGTGCCTGCAACTGCAGCCCATTGATACACCGAATCGGGTGTCCATCCGGACTGGCGATACTCACCTTAAACAGGCGCTGTACATCCTGCTGCTGGATCCGGTTCCAGCTTACGCCAGCCATGGCAAATAAATCGACCACGCCCGTAATGGCCGAAGCCAGTGCCCCATCAAAGCCTAAAATCACCACATCTTGCATATTTTTTTATTTGTCACTTTTCACCCGATTCATGTCATTATTGACAATCCTCCTCAATAAAAGCAACTGCTAGTCTTGATGCTATCTCAAGGATTGCACATTCAGGACAGTACCGTGACCCAACTGATTAATGATAAAGATCTGCATTTCCAGCTTTATGACGTATTCAAACTTGAAGCGCTGACTAAACTGCAACGCTATCAGGATCATGACAAAAATACTTTCGACAGTATTCTGGAAACGGCAAAAGGTATCGCGACCGATTATTTTGCGCCGCATAATGCCAAAGCTGATCAGCATGAACCGAACTTTGACGGCAAACAGATCAAAACCATTGATGAAGTGAAGACAGCCTGGCAACAGTTTGCCAATGCCGGCCTGCTTTGCGCCCAGCATGATTATGCAGATGGTGGCATGCAACTGCCCACTTTGGTGAATATGGCCTGCAATGCTTATTTTATGTCGGCCAATCCGTCCACCGTGGCTTATTCTTTTCTAACGGCCGCTGCGGCGAACCTGATACAGGCTTTTGCCTCCCCAAAACAAAAGCAAATATTCCTACCGCATATGTTGAGTGGCCGCTTTGCTGGCACCATGGCCATGACAGAGCCGAATGTAGGTTCCTCTTTGGGCGATCTGACCACTAAAGCCATTCCTCAGGCAGATGGAATTTATAAAATTAAAGGCCAGAAAATGTTTATTTCGGGTGGCGATCAGGACATTAGCGAAAATATTGTGCATCTGGTCTTGGCGCGGATTCAGGATGCGCCGCAAGGCGTGAAAGGAATTTCCCTGTTTATCGTACCAAAATTCAAAACTAACGAGGATGGTTCACTCGGTGAAGCTAATGATGTACAGCTGGCTGGCTTACTGCACAAAATGGGCTATCGAGGTACTACATCTACAGTTTTAAGCTTTGGAGAAAATGATAATTGCTTAGGCTATTTAATTGGTGAACCCGGTCATGGCTTAAAATATATGTTCAAGATGATGAATGAAGCACGTGTGGGTGTCGGTCTGGGCGCAGCCATGATTGGTTATCGTGGCTATCTGGAATCTCTGGATTATGCTAAAAACCGTCCGCAAGGCCGGCCAGTTCATGAAAAAACACCTGACTCGAAACCAGTAAATATCATTGAACATACCGATGTCAAACGCATGCTACTGGCGCAAAAGTCATATGTAGAAGGTTCGCTGGCACTTTGCTTATTTGCAGCCCGATTAATTGATGAACTTCAGGCAGCTCAAGATGAAGATAGTGCAATTCTGCTTGATCTCATCACCCCGGTGGTCAAATCTTTCCCTTCTGCCTATGGTCCGAAAGCCAATGATCTGGCTATTCAGGTCCTGGGCGGCGCGGGTTATACTCGTGAATATCCGGTGGAGCAATGTTACCGTGATAACCGGCTCAATCCGATTCATGAAGGAACTTACGGCATTCAATCTCTGGATCTGCTGGGACGTAAACTCTGGCAGCATAATGGCAAAGGGCTCAATCTGCTCATGCAGCGCATCCAGAAGACCTTGTCAGAGATTCATGAACCTAAGATAGTGGAACTCGCAAAGATCTATAAACAGCATCTTGCCACTGTGCAAAAGACTACACAGATTTTAGGCCAGGCCTTGCATCAAGGCAAAGTCAGCGAAGCTTTGGCCAATTCAGGCCTGTATCTGGATATGATGGGTAAGACCATCCTAGCCTGGCTATGGCTGGAAATGGCGAATCAGGCTCAACTCAAGTTTGGCACATCTTCGCAGGCAGAAGATCAGACTTTTCTGGCAGGGAAAATTCAGGCAGCTCAATATTTTATTCGCTGGGAACTCCCTGAAATTGAACATCAGGCCAAATTACTGATGCATCTGGATGATACTTGCCTGAATATGCAAGCCGACTGGTTCTAGGCAGAATTAATCAAAAAATGCGCCTTTATCGGCGCATTTTTATTTTGTAATTCATTAAGCTGTAGAGTTATTTACACCAAATTTTTTAAATAGCTTGGCACGCTTGGAAGGCAAGATATTAGCCTTACTTAAATCGCCCTGATAGTGCTGATATACCCGCTGATCCATGATTTTGTACCATAAAGGTGGAATCAAGGCTGGAATCAGCATGGTTGCATAACCGCTGGGTAATTCTGGCGCTTCATCAAAATGCCGCAACGCCTGAAATGGACGGCTTGGAAAAGCATGATGATCAGAATGGCGTTGTAACTGATACAAAAACAGATTAGTTACGATATTGTTGTTATTCCAGCTATGTTCCGGCAAGGTTCGCTCATAACTGCCATCCGCTTTCTGTCCACGTTTCAGTCCGTAGTGCTCGATATAATTCACAATCTCAAACAGGCTAACGCCATAAAATGCCTGTGTCAGTGTATAAGGAATAATTTTCTTGCCATACGCCTTTAGCATCAAGGCATGATAGCCGGCACTCATGGCCCAACCATGAAACAGCTCATTTTCCTGATTAAAGAATTTCAGTCCTTTACGCTCGAGCCGTCTTTTTTCAATCTGGATTGCAGATTTTAATCCACCTATTACGGTACGTGGCCAGAAGCGGTAAAAAGATTCACCCATTTTTGAAGATGCCGGATCTTCAGGCGTGGCTACCCGTTTATGATGTCCATAAGGATGTTCGATCCGGAAATGGTTATAGCCCAAAGGCATCAGGCTGGCATGAGACCAGTAATGGTCTTTTTTCTGGGGACGATGGCTGAGTTCATGTGCGGTATTCACCCCCACACCATTAATCGCACCCATAGAAACTCCCAGCAATACCTGATCTAGCAAAGACATATTTGGGCGACTTACGACATAGCCAGCAAAGGCATTGGCTGCCATTTGTAAGGGAATAAATGCTTTTACAATGCGGTCATAATAAGGATCGTTAACCAGTGCCTTGATCTGCTCATCATTTGGATTATTGGCATCATCGCCAATCAGAGCATCCAATGTCGGAATGATGACATGCAATAATAAAGGCCCGCCCATCGCAAAGACTTTTTGAGTGGCTTTAGGACCAAAATGATAACCGGCCAGAATTCCCATTCCGATTACAGGCAGACCTGGGCTGAGTAACCAGCCAAAACGTTTTTTATCCAGCTTTACACCTTTTAGTGCCGACGCTTCCTGCGTAAACTGCGCTTTCTGGATTTGTGCAGGGGCATTCATTGCGACCTTCCTTTTTTATGTTACTCTGCACTTATAGTTGAATATTTCAGCAGCCGCGAACAGTATTCAACGTCCAGAAAAGCTATGTCAGCGTCTTTGGCACATGCTGCCAAATTCTGGCCTAAAATCACAAAGTTAAAAAATTTATAGTCAATTACATGAAATAAAACAGAAGAATAGAGTTAGGCATGGATGCTTTAAGTAAAATTTTTGATGATATTCATCTGGAAAAATCGGAATATCTTTATCTGAATGTATTTCATCCAGGCGGCTTTGATTATCAGCATGAGCCTTTTATGCTGGCCTATATCCTGTTACAGGGACAGGCCCAATTAAAGTTTATGAATGGTGATCGGCTGGAGCTGCAGCAAGGTGATCTGGTGCTATTACCTGCAGGTTCTGCCCATCATGTTTCCTGCCCAGACAATGCCGATTTTTCTGAGCACCATGCGATTAATCCTTATTTCCAGAGCAATGCTCAGCAATGTATTGATCTCAATCGGGAAAATTCGGCGGAGCATAGTTTCATACTGGCCATTCGTTCCAGCCTGGATATCCAGATGGCCAAACCTCTTTTAAGTGCCTTACCTAAATACCTGCATATTCAGCATATTCTGGGCGACACCGCACCGGAATGGTTACAGGTCGGTTTGCAGTTTCTGGCGCTGGAAACCCAGCAGATGCGGCCGGGACGTGACAAGATTCTGGATCATCTGGTCAGTATTTTACTGATTGAATGTGTGCGGGATTATATTTTAAATCTGGAAAATGCCTCGAGCTGGCTGAATGCGCTCTCGCATCCGGAACTGTCCAATGCACTGGCTGCAATTCATGGCAAACCTGAGCAGTTCTGGACCGTAGAAAGTCTGGCTGAGCAATGTCATATGTCACGTTCCAAATTTGCCCAGCTCTTTACCCAGATTGTTGGTGAGCCGCCACTGGCTTATTTACAACAGCATCGCCTGCGACTGGCGGCACAATATTTGCGAAATAGCGGATTCAGTATTCAGCAGATCGCACATGGCGTTGGTTATTCATCCGAGACGGCCTTCAGTCAAAGTTTTAAAAAGCAGTTTGAACAGACGCCCACCCAGTACCGGCTGAATTGTCAGAACAATAATGTCAAATTACTGGATTAGCGCGAGCACGGCTTTGACCGGGTCTTCGCTATTACCAGACAATAGCTGCTTATGCATGGTGATATGCTGCATCACCTGAATTTGTGCAGTTTCAATATTCATCAGTTTTTCAATTTCAGCCGCCAGCTTTTCAGGCGTAGCATCGGCTTGAATCAGCTCCTGAATGACTTTTTTGCCGGCAATGATATTTGGTAGCGAATAATAAGGAATTTTGATGAGAAATTTCACCACATGATAAGTCAACCAATTCAGCTTATAGAAAGTCACCATCGGACGATGTAATAACATCGCTTCCAATGTCGCAGTACCTGACGCCAGCGCAATAATATTGGATGCATTCATGACCTGACGGCCGATTTTTGACTCGGTACCGCTGTTTTCCAGCAAGCGGATTTGAACCTTTAGACCTTCAGGATAAGTCGCCAGCAAGCGTTCTATCTGTTGCTTGCGCGCCTCATTAATTGCCGGAATCAGGAAAGTATAGTCCGGATATTTCTGATGCAGAATCTTGGCTGCATCCAGAACCAAAGGCCCCAAACGTTCAATCTCACCGCGGCGACTTCCCGGTAATAGTGCAATATGCTTCTGATTCGGATCAAGATTCAGTTCTTGTTTAGCATCGATAATCGGATTTTCAAGCGGCAACTGACTGGCCAGAGGATGACCAACAAAAGCGGCTGGCACATCCCATTTTTTAAAGAAGGTTTTTTCGAATGGGAATAAACACAGCACAAGATCAATGTTGGCCTTAATACCATGCACACGTCCCTGACGCCATGCCCAGACGGAAGGACTGACATATTGCACGGTCTTCATCGGCAACTGTTTTTGTTTAATGGTTTTCGACAGGCGCAGGTTAAAATCAGGTGCATCTATACCAATAAAAATATCGACAGGGTTTTTAGTCCAAGTTTCGACCAGCCCATCACGTACAGCAAAGAGTTTTTTAATATCCTTGAGAACTTCAACAATGCCCATCACCGATAAAACATCCATCGGATAATAGCTTTTAAAGCCTTCTGCGATCATTTGTGGACCACCGATGCCTTCAAATTCGGCATCAATCCCTTGCTCACGAAAACGGCGAATCAACTTTGCGCCAAGCGTATCTCCAGAGACCTCACCGACCACGATTCCAATTTTTAGTTTTCGATTTAGCAAGTGAGTTCCCTCTCAGATCCGTATTGAACTGTATTTAATCGTAATTCTAACATAAAGCTGGGTTTATGCCTGAATAAGCAGTGAGCATCTTATATTTTAAGAAAGGTATGCTTTAGAATTACTTAGCCGACGTCTGATCTTCCCTGATGATTTTTTCTATTGAAGTGGTTTTCCTGATTCATCTTCATTTTCAGGCAGATCAAAGTGTCCTTTAAAATAAGTGACCGGTCTTTCACGTTATTTTCTATAGAGAGGATGAACATGAAACTTCATTTAATTTTAAGCCCAGTGCTTTATCTTTTTTATGCATAAGTAAATCAATAATCAAGACAACGACTTATATCCAAAAGTCATAAGATATCCACGTTTTTTGATTTTGGCATATATGCATGTTTGGTCCGATTGAGTTTATTTTAGCAGGTGTATTGGTAGGTTTTTGTGTTGGAGTAACCGGTGTCGGTGGTGGCTCATTGATGACACCCATTCTGATCAGCCTATTCCGGATTGAACCCCACATTGCAATTGGTACTGATCTGCTCTATGCCGCGATTTCAAAATTCTGCGGTTCTTTTGTGCATGCCAAAAAAATGAATATTGTCTGGCCGATTGTGATCTGGCTGGCAGTGGGCAGTATTCCAGCGTCTTTTGCAACGCATTGGGTACTCGACAACTATTTAAGCCAATCAACGCATTATAAGGCTGTCCTGACCATGGTATTGGGCTTTATGCTGACCATTACCGGCTTGTCTATTCTGTTTCGCACCCAGATCGAAAATCTTTTCAACAAATACCGAAAACAAGAACTGCCAGATATGACGCAGGATCTGGAAAAAGTAAAACTGCAAGCCAAAGAAAAGCGCATCGCTATCATGATTATGGGCGTTATCTTGGGCATCTTTGTCACCCTCTCTTCAGTGGGGGCCGGCGCATTTGGCATCATGGCTTTAGTGGTGATGTTCCCGAATCTGCCGATGATTCGTATCATTGGCTCAGACGTGGTGCATGCGGTGTTACTGACGCTGGTTGCAGGCTTGGGGCATATGTCATCAGGCAATGTCGATTTCATGCTGCTCATGTGGTTATTGGTGGGTTCTATTCCAGCGATTATTGTCGGCACTTTACTCAGTTCACGGATGCCAGAAAAACTGATTCGCAAAATTTTAGGCATTACCTTATTTGGGCTCGGCCTGAATTTCATGCTTAACCCTGTAAAATCAAAACCGGCTCAACCTGCCGAAACAGCGATGGTCGTCATGAGCCAGAATTCCCAGTCCGTTTAATTTAACTATGCGATTCATCACTTTTTTTTCAAAGAAGTATTCATCTTTTTTATAACAAAGTGACGCATCATTCATGTTATATTCGGGCTATTAAACAACCTTTTGTATGATCGAACCAGTGACGGCAATGAATACACAACAGTCAAATCCCATTTCAGCATCAGATATTGATGACGTGAATATCCACAGCATGATTCCTTTGGTAACCCCTGCTGAGCTTAAAGCAGAATTACCTTTGACTGAAACTGCTTATCAAACCGTACTGCATGGTCGTGAAACGATTCGTAAAATCCTGGATGGTGAAGACAAACGCCTGTTCGTTGTCATCGGCCCCTGTTCTATTCATGATCCTGCGGCTGCACACGAATATGCTGAACGCTTAAAAGCGTTAAGCGAAAAAGTTAAAGACAGCTTATACATCGTGATGCGGGTTTATTTTGAAAAACCACGTACCACAGTGGGCTGGAAAGGCCTGATCAACGATCCGGATATGAACGACTCGTTCAATATCGAAAAAGGTCTGCGTATCGGTCGCAAGCTGTTACTTGAACTGAATGAAATGGGCTTGCCATGTGCGACTGAAGCACTTGATCCAAACTCGCCACAGTATTACCAAGACCTGATTTCATGGTCAGCGATTGGTGCACGTACCACAGAAAGCCAGACCCATCGTGAAATGTCTTCTGGTCTTTCTTCACCAGTCGGCTTTAAAAATGGTACTGACGGCGGTTTAACGGTCGCGACCAATGCGATGCAATCTGTGAAACATGGTCACAGCTTCCTCGGTCTGAATGATCAGGGTCAGGTGGCTGTGATTCGCACTTCAGGCAATCCTTATGCTCACGTGGTACTGCGTGGCGGTAATGGCAAACCGAACTACGATGCAGGCTCGGTTGCCGATGCAGAAGCTGCTCTAGCCAAGGCCAAAGTCAGCACCAAGATCATGATTGATGCCAGCCACGCCAACTCTAACAAAGACCCGTACCTGCAACCACTTGTACTTAAAAACATTTCCGAACAAATTCTTGATGGAAACAAGTCAATTGTTGGTATTATGGTAGAAAGTCATCTTAAGGGTGGTCGTCAGGACATTCCTGCAAACCTAAGTGATATGGAATACGGTCAATCCGTTACGGATGGCTGTATCGACTGGGAAACGACTGAAAAAGTCTTACTCGACATGCATGAGGCATTGAAAGACATTTTACCTAATCGTTAAATGATCTGACAAACGCCATCGCCAAGATGGCGTTTGCATTTCTAGAACAAGGAAAATTTATCTGATGAATGATATTGAAACGGCATTAAGCCAGATTGAGAATTTTCAGTTCATACACGAACATCTGTTTAGCTCCGGTCAACCGACCACTGCCCAATTACAGCTAATGAAAGAATACGGTGTATCTACAGTCATCAATGTGGCGCTGACCGATAGCGAACAGTATCTGCCGCATGAAGATAAAATTTGCCTTGAGCTGGGACTAAACTATATTCAGGTTCCAATTTCCTGGGAAACCCCTTCAGACAATCAATGTCTGCTGGTACTGGACCTGATCGATCATCTGGTAAAAGAGCAAATGGTCTGGGTACATTGTTCGCAAAACTACCATGTCAGCTGTCTGATGTATTTATATCGTCAGTACTATATGGATATGGATTTGCCTACAGCACAAGAACACTTGCATCAGATCTGGGAACCGAATGAAACCTGGACCGGTTTAATGCATGCGGTTGCCCTACAGCTACAAGGCCGTAAAGCAACGCAGGAACTGGAACTTTCCTTGATTAATCCAAATTATTTTGCTTGATTTTATTTACTGTGGCTCAATAACACGGTTGCCATCGACATAATGCCTTCCTGACGACCGGTAAAACCTAACTGTTCAGTAGTGGTGGCTTTAATACTGATTTGAGTTACATCAACATCTAAGACATCTGCAATACTTTGACGCATCGTCAGATTGTGCTTAGCCAGTTTTGGACGTTCACAGGCCACGGTAATATCGGCATTATTCAGGTGATAGCCACGATCCAGAATCAGCTGATAGACATCCTTGAGTAGTACCCGGCTATCTGCACCTTTAAACTCAGGATCTGTATCCGGAAAATGCTGGCCAATATCTCCAAGCGCCAATGCACCCAACAAAGCATCACAGAGTGCATGCAGCACCACATCACCATCCGAATGTGCTTTCAGACCTTGAGTATGCGGAATTTGAATGCCTGCCAAAGTGACAAAATCACCTTCTTCAAATGCATGCACATCCAGACCCTGGCCAATACGAATTTGTGCGATCACCTTATACATCCTTTAGAAATAGCCCATTGAAATCTTGTACACTTGCTTTCTATTTCGCTATAGTTAGACCAAGCGTAACACAGTGAAAGTATAAGCGATCATGCTACTGAAAACTGATATAAATATGTTGAAAATAATTGGCCTGATGCTCGGCCTGGGGATGATTTCTACGGGTAGCTCGGCGATCACAATGGACTGTAGCGATTACAGCAAAAAAACGCCTGCCATGAATAAAGTCTGCTCAGCATCGTTGGCTGAATCTCGTGAAAAAATCACAGACCAATACTTTACTGCTTTTCTGATTACTGATGCACCTGTGCGCTTATTGCAAGATAGCCAACAACTATGGGCGACCCGCTTACAGCAATGCAAAACCATAGATTGTTTAAAACAGCAGTTTGAATGGCGTTTAGATGATTTAAATGTCTATATTTCGCTGAATCAAAGTCTGACCCAGCATTATATCAAGTTTGAACAGGGACAAATCGCCAAGCAACCTGTTCATCTCAAGATTCATCAACTGACCAAAGACCGGATCAAGGTTGAAGGTCTTGCCTATCGTAATCCGAATAACCGGGCTGAGAAGCAGATCATTCCTTTTTTAGCCTATACTACGCCTGAGACAAAAAACCAGATTACCGATAACGAAAATGACTGCCGCTATGAATTTAATTATAGTAAAGCCATTTTAGCGGTCAGTAGCCAGCAAAAAGGCTGTGAACGTTTTACCGGTATTTATCGACTATATGATTGATTTATTTTCAAAATATTATAATTTATTGTCATATAAAATGAGATTTTTGGTGTAAAAAATAGCCCGCAAGCGGGCTATCAATTTAAGCTGGATAGTATTGCGCAATTTCCTGACTAATCATCGCAGCCGTTGCAGCTGATAAAGTCCAGCCCAAATGACCATGTCCGGTATTGTAAAAGACCCGCTCATGTTTGCCACGGCGTACCACAGGCATCATATTTGGCATCATGGGGCGTAAGCCTGCCCACGGAACAACATGCTCAGTACACAGGTCAAAATTACGATTGGTCCAGTCAATTAAAGGTTGAATTCGGTCAGCACGAATATCCCGGTTATAGCCATTAAACTCGGCTGTTCCTGCAACACGCAAACGATCCTTGCCTAGGCGTGACAAGACAATTTTCGCACTTTCATCTAGCAGACTGACCCAAGGTGCGTTGTTCTGGCTCTGCTCATCATTCAGTTGCACGGTAATCGAGTAGCCTTTGACTGGATAGACATTGACTCGTTCACCAAGTATTTCAGCCAATTGATAGCTGCCAACCCCTGCACAGACCACAATGGCATCTGCATTAATTTCCAGAACATCCTCTGGAGAGGAATGGACATTTTCAGTACTAGGTTTGCATTTAACCCGAATATTCTGAGCCTGATGATCAACAACAAAAACATCTTGACCAAACTCAAATTTCACGCCTTTTTGCATACAGGCTTTGGCCAAACCGGTACTAAATTTATGAATATCCCCGGTGGCATCGCTCTGACAGTAAAATCCTGCATAATAATCGCCAGTTAATGCGGGTTCGATCTGCTTGATTTCTGCATTGGAAATGGCATTGCGCTCTAGACCACCGCTACACAACAGATCATTGACTTTGATCGCAACATCATAATCTGTCTTGTTATGATAAAAATGTAAAATTCCACGTTTTTCTAAATTGAAATCAATATTTTCTGTTTCGGCAATTTCAAATAAGCGTGCTCTTGCCAGTAAAGCCAGCCGTACAGTCTCTCGGGTATTGGCTTCATAATGTTTGATATTGCCCAGAAATTCCATGAGCCAGCTGTATTTATGCACACTGAAAGAAGGATTGAGCAAAAGTGGTGCGGTTTTTTGTGACATCCATTTGATGCCTTTGAGTACCGTGGCTTTCTGGTTCCATACTTCGGCATTACAGGCAGAAAGCTGGCCGCCATTGGCAAAGGATGTTTCCATTGCCGGATAAAGATGCCGATCAACCACAGTCACTTGATAGCCTGATTGTGCCAGCTCATAAGCTGTGGTTACTCCGGTAATACCGGCCCCAATCACCACGACATGACACATAGACACCTCCTTGATTATATTGATGTCTTTTCCCATCTGTCATGTGTACCTGAGAGCTTCGGTGGATACATTGCACATCAATGCGGCCACCTTCCCCTTCGGTGAGTGATTGAACACTTCTCTCCAGAGTTTTTATCCATTATCACAGTCCTTTTGCCTGAGAGTTTCCTGGGAACTTGCTCCTTCGGCGAATGCAGAAGCATTTCTCTCCTGCAATAATGTTTTATTATCATGAGCAATTTATATACCATTTTTAGGAAAAACACAGTTTTTATTTATGTTAATTCACGTGAATTTATCTGTGATTTTTTTAAATAAGAGTACATACATTTGATAGCTGATAGTGCATATACATCAAATTTTTAATTCTTTCTTTTGCTTCTGTCAGCGAAATGAGTAAGTTCTACCCTTTATAAAATTCTAAGACTTATTTGATTTTGACGCTTAAATAGAATTTAAATTTGCTTAGGCTATTTTTGTAATTCAAAATATGTATCATTTAATACAAGAGATAGAGTCTTAATTATCCATTTTAGAATTTCAAATGATCCAAGAAAGCATCAATACTAAGCTTCCTGCTGCTATCACTGTTTGAATACTTATAATACTGGCCATTAACTCGCTATCGCCACCATACACCCGGGTTAGAACATAGGAAGCTGAGGCGGTAGGAAGTGCAAAGAACAAGACCAAGACCTGAGTAGTTAATGCATCAATCTGGAAAATTTTACACACTAAAAATGCAATCAGTGGCATTCCGAACAGGCGACCAAAGGTCATCAGGCTGAGTGGCAATACATCACGTTGAAAACCCTGAAACTGTAAGGCTGCTCCCACACACATCAAACCGAGTGGCAAACTGCACAGTGCAATCTGTTTAAGGAACTGCTCTGCTCCCATCCAGAGTGACAAACCGGAAAGATTAAATAAACCACCCACTATACAGCCTAAAATTAATGGATTTTTAGACAAATCCAGGACGATTTTTTTCAGCTGCATATCGTGACTACGGGTAAATGCCAACACCGATAAGATATTCACCAAAGGAATACACAGCACCATAATCACGGCAAAGATGGTCATACCCTGCTGATGAAATAAAGTACTAACAGCAGCAAGTCCGATATAAGTATTAAAGCGCAGCAAGCCCTGAACATAGACGCCGAAACGCGCATAAGAGATCTGGTAAATATGACGCAAAATATACAGCGCAATACTGACCACAGCCATGATGCTAAATACGACCAGCACCACATCCTGAATGACTGCCATTTGAATCTGGGCAGTGGCCAGATTTAAAAACAGCATCACTGGAAACAGCGCATAATAATTTAACTTTTCTGCACCGCGCCAAAAATCGTCACTCAACCATTGCCTACGCTTAAGCAGATAGCCAAAGCTGATCAGTCCGATGAGGGGAAATAAAGAAGTTAAAATAATATGCAGCATGTGACATCCTGGTCTGTTTCCTGCCTAATCTTAAGTCGCTTAGACCAAACAGAAAACTTAGCATATTCAGGAGCTTTCTCACTACTCAATTTAAGTAGTAAAAAGCATGAATTTTCATCAACTAATCATGTTGATCTGATGATTTTTCCTAAGATTAGCAAATGTAACGGAATCAACGGCTCTCCGACATTTTGATCCAGTGGATATGCTTTAATCTTTTCAGTCAGCTGATAGCCACGGCGCTGATAATATGCCAGCAGTTCAGTACGGACATTTAATACTGACATCTGAATCACTTTCTTCTTAAATATTTCGAAAATATGGGATTCGGCGAAGTCCAATAATTGCTTGCCATAACCCGAGTTTTGCTCAGCAGGTGCAACAGCAAAGCTTCCAATCTCTGCTATCTGCTGTCCTAGGCTCACGCCAATACAACCAAGAAGCTTATTTTCAATTTCCAGCACAGAGAGCTGAAAATTTTCTAAATTGAGCAATTCATATAACTGTTGTTCTTGAATACGATCACCCTGGATCATTCCTGCTTCAGTCGTCCATCCACCCAGAGTACGATAAGCTGTATTCATCAGTATGGTAAGTTGCTGAATATCAGCCTTGTTTGCCAATCGTATATTTTTATAGTGATTCATTTTATAAATAAAAAAAGTCAGACCGGAGTCTGACTTTAAAACAATTTCACTTTAAAGTTAAAGCAAATTATTTAGGTTCAATCGGTGCAAATGGCGCAACTACATCGGCATTTTGCGCACGGTGACGCATGAAGTGATCCATAAGAACAATCGCCAGCATCGCTTCAGCAATCGGCGTTGCACGCACACCCACACAAGGATCATGACGGCCTTTAGTCAGTACGTCCGTATCTTCACGCTCAATATTAATGGTTTTACCCGGCGTGGTGATAGATGCCGTCGGCTTCAAGGCAATTGCGACACGAATGTCCTGACCGCTAGAAATACCACCTAGAATACCGCCAGCATGATTGGCCAGGAAGCCTTCTGTGGTGAGTTCATCACGGCTTTCATGACCAAACTGTTCAGCAACGCCAAAACCATCACCGATTTCTACACCTTTAACGGCATTAATCGACATCATGGCATGCGCGATGTCAGCATCCAGACGATCAAAGACTGGCTCGCCCCAACCCACTGGCACTTTAGATGCAATGATCTCCAGTTTAGCGCCACAACTGGTACCTTGCTCACGCAAAGACGTCACTAGCGCTTCAAAACGCGGTACTGCATCCACATCGCCACAGAAAAACGGATTGTTTGGAACTTCGTTCCAGTCCAGTTTCTCTGCTTTTTCAGTACCAATCTGGGTTACATGACCACGAATCTCAATGCCAAATTTCTCGAAAAGGAATTTCTTGGCAATTGCACCCGCAGCAACACGCATTGCCGTTTCACGCGCACTTGAACGGCCTCCACCACGGTAATCACGGAAACCATACTTTTGGGTATAGGTATAGTCGGCATGACCCGGTCGGAATGTCTGCGCAATATTGCCGTAGTCTTTCGATTTTTGATCCGTATTACGAATTAACAAACCAATTGAAGTACCGGTGGTTTTACCCTCAAACACACCGGAAATAATTTCTACTTCATCGGGTTCTTTACGTTGGGTTGCAAATTTCGATGTACCCGGCTTACGGCGGTCCAGATCCTTTTGCAAATCAGCTTCAGTCAGCTCAATGCCGGGTGGAACCCCATCGATGATCGCCATCAGACCAACACCGTGAGATTCACCACAAGTCGTTACACGGAACAGTTGCCCTATACTATTACCTGCCATGTCAAACGACTCCTTATGCTTGAATAGACTGTATGAATAAATCACGGTAGGTACGACATTGCTCTGCAGTCAATGCAAAGATACCCGTACCACCTTTCTGGAATTGTAACCAGTAGAAATCAACCGAATTAAAGTTTTGGCGCATCGCCCATTCTGAGTTACCCACTTCGATCACGATCAGGCCATTCTCAGTCAGATAATCTGCTGCTTGAGCCAGCATTTTACGCACCAGATCCAGACCGTCCTGACCTGCAGCAAGTGCAAGCTCAGGCTCATGATGGAATTCCTCAGGCAAATCAGCCATATCTTCCGCATCGACATACGGCGGATTAGATACGATTAAATCGTATTGGTTTTCAGCTGGAATTTTTTCAAACAGATCTGATTCAAGCAAAGCGATCTGATATTGCTTGTCATGATGCTCAGTATTGATTTGCGCAACTTCCAAGGCTTCTTTCGAAATATCAGTCGCATCTACTTCCGCTTCAGGGAAAGCATAAGCCAAGGCAATTGCGATACAGCCGGAACCGGTACACATATCTAGAATGCGTTGTGGTATCTTCGGATTCGGGTTTTCCGGCAAGTTATTAACCGCTTCACCCATTTGACCATGTTCACCCAGGAAATACGGGGCAAAACGGTTCTGAATCAGTTCAGCAATCGGTGAACGTGGAATCAGCACACGCTCATCGACATAGTAGGGTTTGCCGTCGAAGTAAGCCAGGTTCAATAAATATGAAGTCGGTACTTTTTCATTAATACGGCGTTCCAGCAGACTTAAAAATTCGGCTTTTTCACTTGGCAATAATTTGGCATCTAAAATTTCAGCGTCCGCTTTCCACTCTAGTGACAGGGTTTGCAGCACTAGCGCTGAACTTTCAGCAAAATAATCTTCTGTGCCTTGGCCCAAATGTGCATCGTATTGACGTAATGCTGTCACACCAAAACGAATAAAATCACGAATGGTGGTTAAATTTTCAGCGGCTTCCTGCATATGTTCAGGGCTAATAGTCGGTCGATCCACTTAAGGCGTCTCCAAGGTCATTTTTTTAAACGCCTTATGATACCTTGTTTTGCCTGCTTTTATAATGCTAAAAGTATGAAAAACACGAATTCTCTACGCCTACAAAAATTATAAAACTCCTGTTTTTGTGAGTGATTATGCAGATAAATGTTTACTTTATTCAGAGGTATTTCTGTTAAATTTGCATGCTAATGCTATAATGACTTATCGGAACCCGGACGCATAAGAGCGGGATTGATAAAGATTGGCCTGATCCATGATCAAAGCCAGCATACATTGACCCTGTTGCTGCTTAGCATATTTTCCTGACATTCTAAAGTTACATTGCTGGGACAGTTTACGCTCCCACAATACATGCTGACTGCGGATAACTGCAGTCTGATTCGGATTCAATTTAAAATAAGTTTTATAGTTTTTCTTCAAACGTTTATTATGAACTTTCAGCTCTTTTTCCAAGCATTTTTCCGCTTTGGGTGTATTACCATAACTAAAATTCATGCACTGTGTATATTCCTTAGAATACCCAACAGCAGCTTGTGTCTGAACCGCAGTACCCGCAAAAATTGCAACTAAAAACCATGCAAGACGCATAACTTCCCCTTGACCGAAACCGGTACAATCCCAATAAATGTTTAACAATCAATATTGTTTAAATTATCCACTGATATTAACGCAGTCCGGACAAAAATCCTATGTCTTTCTCGGACTAAAAGATTAAACAGTTGCACAATTGAAAATTGGCCCATGACCCACATATAATCCGCATTCAATCTTCAAACGAGCCCAGATCTATGAGCTATAAGCACAATAATCTTATGGCGATGCGCCAGAATTACTGGAATGATCAAGCCTCCAGTCAGGTGCAGCAAGAAAAGGTATTTTTGCAGTCGACCTTAGTGCAACATGGCGTATTTACCGATGCGACATTGGACGATGCTAAATATCTGTTTTTTGGCTTGCCAAGTATTGTGATTGTAAAAGGCTATGCTTTGGGCTTCATGCATGACAGCGTACAGTGCCTGATTCATCAACATATTCAAACAAATAAACAACAGTTACAACAACGATCTGAATTAAAAATCCAATTTCAAATGGCATAATGCCCTGTCTAAACTGATACAAGTTGGTGAATAAATGAAAGCTTGCCTAGCTTTTACTATGAATTCAGCGGCTTAAACTTTTTTAATACGTGCAGAAACGCTACTATCCCTTACAATGATTTATTCTGCTTCATGCTGATGATGAAAGGATCGAGTTTACATGTCAGATCAGAACGATAAGCTTAAACAACTGAAAACCTCCTCTATGGATCGACGCTTATCGATCGCAAAGGCATCCTTGCTGGCAGGCACGCGTTGGGCAGCTTCTAGTGCAAGCTCCATGTTCTCAAGCGAAGAAGAAAAAGAAAAGAAACGTAAAAAAGCCATGAAAGAACAGGCCGATTATCTAGTGGCAGAAATTGGCAAGCTGAAAGGGTCTATCGTTAAAATTGGCCAGATGATGGCGCTGTACGGTGAGCATTTTCTGCCAGAAGAAGTCACTCAGGCTCTAAATACCCTGAACAATCAGACGGTAGCATTGGCATGGCCAGCCATCAAGACCCAGTTACAGCAACAACTCGGTTCTAAGCTCGACGATCTCACCATTGATCATGAACCTTTGGGCACAGCTTCTTTGGCACAGGTACATCGTGCTACCCGAAAATCTGATGGTATGGAATTAGTGTTAAAAATTCAATATCCGGGTGTGGCAGAAGCCATTGATTCGGATATGAGCCTGTTTAAAAACATGCTGAAATTGACCCGTATCGTGCCACAGACCCGCGAATTCGACCAATGGTTCGATGAAGTCCGTGAAATGATGCATCGTGAAGTAAATTATCAGATTGAAGCAGATACCACACGTCGTTTTGCTGCACGTTTAAAAGATGATCCGCGCTATATCGTACCAACGATTATTAATGAATATTGCTCTGATCGTGTGCTGTGCATGACCTTTGAACGTGGTGTGCCGATCAATAGCCCGGTGATGTTGTCCCTACCCCAAGAACGCCGCAACCAGTTAGGTGAAGCCTCTCTGGAAATTGCAGTGCGTGAAATCTTCGAATGGGGCGAGATGCAAACCGATCCGAACTTTGGTAACTATCTGGTTCGTCTGGGCAATGGCGCAGATGTGCACGACAAGATCATTCTGCTCGACTTTGGCGCGATCCGCCAGTTTGACCAACATCTGCTCAGTGTTGCGCGTAACCTGATTCAGGCAGGCTATCATCATGACTCGGATATGATGGTCAAGGCGATGACTGGTTATGAGTTTTTTGATTCGATTCCGCAAAGCATCAAACCAGATATGGCCAAAGTCTTTTTACTGGCCACAGAAGCGTTTAGTTCACCGCTAAATAATCAAGAATTGCCAGCCGGCATCATGGATGAACATAACCGTTATGACTGGAAAAAAAGCCAGCTGCATAGCCGTGTGATGCAACAGGCGTCGAGATCTATGGCTTCACGTTATTTCAGTGTTCCACCAAAGGAATTTATGTTTATTAGCCGTAAATTTATTGGTGCTTACACCTTTATGACCGTGATTGATGCCAAAACCAATGTGCGTGCCATGATTAAACATCATCTCTCTTAAAATAAAACCTGCATCAAAAAAAACCCGGATGATTTTGTCATTCGGGTCAATTTTTATCCATAATGGATTTTTTGTATTTTTATCTTTCTTTTAATTTTCATTGATTTATTCATCCCTTTCTTCAATCCCAAAAACCTAAAAATTGTCAATCATTCATGTCAGGGATGACATAGTTTTATCTCTGAGTGCATGTCAGTATTAAAAAAATAACGTGACAACACCTTTAGGATAATCAGAATGAATAATATGGTGAATAAAGCCCAAGGATTTGGCTTGTCCATACTGACCAAAATCGCGGGTAGCGAAGTATTAGATCAATTAAAACTACGTAAATTTGTTGAAAAATCGCTTTATCAAAGTTCAAAAGCAGGATTCAAAACCCTGAGTCAAACTCAGAAAATTCTCAAATCTGGCCAGAAGATTCAAAAACAGCGTCTGCCGCATCAGTCTAAATCCTTATTTGATCTGAATCTGACTCAAGAACAGCAAATGACCTGTAATGCCATGCAGCAATTTGCCCAAGAGGTGCTATATCCATTGGCACATGATGCAGATCAGCATGAATTATTTCCCCATGAACTCTGGCAATACAGCACTGATTTAGGTTTAAATTTCTATGCCCTGCCTGAAGCATTGGGGGGCGTTGCATCGGAACAGAATATAGTTAGCAATATTTTAATCGCTCAACATTTGGCTCAGGGTGATTTCAGTCTGACGGCTGGCTTACTTTCGACTTTTAGTGTCATTAATGCTATTACCCGCTGGGGCTCAGAGCAGATTCAGTCAGAATATCTGGGCGCTTTCGCAGAGAATCCTGAGTTAAAGGCCACCTTTGCAGTGCAGGAAGAAACAGCAGCGTTTAACCCGGAGCAACTTAAAACTAAAGCTGTTGCACATCAGGGACATTATCTGATTCGGGGTCAAAAGACCTTGGTGCTCTTGGGAGAAAGTGCCGATCTCTATCTGGTCAGTGCTGATCTAGATGGCAGAGCTGAGGTCTTTGTGGTGCAACGCGACAGTACCGTCACTGCGAAAAAATCGCCGGCTATGGGATTAAAAGCTACTGAAACCGTTACGCTCAAATTTGAAAATACTCCGGCATATCGTCTGGGAGATGTGGATTTTGATTATACGGCTTTTATTGATCTGGGTAATTTAATGTGGTGTGCGATGGCGGTGGGCACCTGTGAAGCAGTCAAAAAATACTGTGTGCAATATGCCAATGAACGTATCGCTTTTGGTGAACCGATTTCCCATCGTCAGAGTGTCGCCTTTATGATTGCCGATATGGCCATTGAAATTGACGCAATGCAAATGCTGATCCTGAATGCCGCGAGTCTGACTGAATCTGGTCAAGCTTTTCATCGTGAAGCTTATCTGGCACGCCTACACTGTGCAGAAAAATCCATGAAAATAGGCACCGATGGTGTACAGATTTTGGGTGGTCATGGTTTTACCAAAGAACATCCGGTAGAACGCTGGTATAGAGACCTGAGAGCCACTGCCATTCTCCATTCTGGCTTGCATGCCTGATTAGAACATAAAGAAGAACAATGATGAATCTACAAACTCCAAAAAAATTCAAGCTTTTGATTGATCAAGCACATGAA
The DNA here is from genome assembly GCF_053543775.1 of Acinetobacter endophylla. Classification (NCBI taxonomy): domain Bacteria; kingdom Pseudomonadati; phylum Pseudomonadota; class Gammaproteobacteria; order Moraxellales; family Moraxellaceae; genus Acinetobacter; species Acinetobacter endophylla. The sequence continues at coordinate 26,251 of NZ_JBLVOM010000017.1, forward strand.
GTTGCCCTCAATGTTTTGCGTCCGATTTCACGTAAATATGACAAGGCTGAACATGCTTATCCGATAGAGCTAGACATGCTCGCTTCAGTCGTGGATGGTATGAACCAAGGTAGTGAAGGCATGAATGCTGGTGCAGCAGTCAATAAACGTGGCGATGCAGACAGCAGCAATAAAAATGGCATTAATATGTCTACGGCCCTGAGTATTATTGAAATGTGTTATGGCGATACTGGCTTATTACTCTCGATGCCACGCCAAGGATTAGGAAATTCAGCCATTGCAGCTGTTGCCAATGATGAGCAATTGCACCGTTTTCATGGAACTTGGGCAGCCATGGCGATTACCGAGCCAGGTTGTGGTTCAGATTCCGCTGCGATTCGTACCACTGCGACCAAAGACGGTAATAACTATATTCTGAATGGCGAGAAAATTTTTGTAACATCCGGAGAGCGTGCTGATGCAGTAGTCGTTTGGGCAACTTTGGATAAAAAACTGGGACGATCAGCCATTAAATCATTTGTGGTGACCAAAGGTACTCCAGGAATGAAGGTTGAACGACTGGAACATAAATTAGGGATTAAATCATCCGATACTGCCACGATTAGCTTTATCAACTGTCGAGTACCTGCAGCAAACTTGCTCGGTCATGCAGAAATCGATGTTGCTAAAGGCTTTGCTGGCGTGATGGAAACCTTTGATAATACTCGCCCGCTGGTTGCAGCCATGGCGATTGGTTGTGCGAAAGCCTCGCTGGAACGCATCAAGGAGATTTTTAAGGATCAACTGGACTCCACTTATGCCACACCGTATTTACAAAGCTCTAATATCGCAGCACAAATCTATCGTATGGAAGCTGAATGGGAAGCAGCACGCTTGCTGATGCTGAAAGCCGCCTGGATGGCCGATAATCGCAAACCAAATTCACGTGAAGCATCTATTGCCAAAGCCAAGGCCGGTCGGATCGGTAATGAAATTACCTTAAAATGTGTCGAACTGGCAGCAGCCATTGGTTATAACGAAACTGAACTTTTGGAAAAATGGGCGCGTGATTCCAAGATTCTGGATATTTTTGAAGGCACCCAGCAAATTCAGCAACTGATTATTGCCCGTCGGGAATTAGGAAAATCATCGAGCGAATTAAAATAATGATTGCTCATTAAATAGCGAATTAAACTTATCTAAATTGAATAAACGATGGCTTTTTTAAGGATTTAAGGTTATAAAAATTCATCGTTTTTTCAAAATAAAATCAGTCCAATATGTACTCTATTCGTCCTATTCAGCCTGAAGATAATGCTCAAATTGCAAGCATTATTCGTCGTGTTTCCCAAGATTTTGGGCTGGCAGCAGAATCTGGTTTCGCAGTAGGCGATTCTATTCTAGATGAGCTATATCAAGTTTATCAACAACCGAAATCAGCTTACTGGGTTATTGTGGATCAACAAAATAAAATTTACGGTGGTGGTGGAATTGCGCCCTTAAAAGGCGATGCAAATATTTTAGAAATTCAGAAAATGTATTTTTTACCTGAGATCCGTCAGCAAGGTTTTGCCAAGAAAATTTTAGAATTATCCTTTGAATTTGCACAGGCTCATCAGATTAAGTCAGTCTATCTAGAAACAACTAAAGTGCTTTGGCAAGCGGTGAAACTCTATGAAAAATTAGGTTTTCAGCATCTTGATCATCCTGAAGGCAATACCGGACATAGTGATGCCTGTGAAATCTGGATGCTAAAAACCCTTTCAACTTAGAGGTTTTTTACTAGATAGATAAAATTTGTATAGTAATAAAGTGCTTTCATCAGCAGCAAGCTTGACTCTTGTATATAGGCTGCCTAACATCAAAATACGTTTATTCAGGCATGGAATTCACAGTTTGTTTTTTTCTCATCTATTAAATCCAATTAAATCTAAACGTTCACTATTTAATTCTCATTCTTTTAAATTTTCCTCTATTTTATTAAGCACTTTTCTTTTTGCGGGTTGCTCATCCTTGGGCGGAGGCTCGGTAGAAAAACGCGCAGCTAAGCTGTCTAAAGGCATTCAAACTGCTTATTCCACCCCATCCAGTACAGCTAATCGTGTTTCACCTTTAATTGTTCAACATGCACAAAATCAGGGTGTAGATCCACTTCTAGTGGCGGCTGTGATTCGTCAGGAATCTACTTATCGTAGCCAAGCAACTTCGCCAGCAGGTGCGGTAGGCTTGATGCAAGTGATTCCGAGATATTGGCAACAAACTTGTCCAGGTGATTTATACAATGAAAGCAGTAATATCCAATGTGGTACATATATTCTTTCTAAATATAATCAATCATCCGGTGACTGGAAGAAAGCGCTTGCCTATTATAATGTAGGTCCATCGGGTTATGAAAATAATCGTAAAATGCGTAAACAAGGTAAACGTTATGCCAAACAAGTAAAACAGCATAAAAAAATGCTGAAAGACTCTCTATAATTACTGATTTAAGCTAATTAAATTAATAATGCTTAGGCTATTTTATGTAAAGCTTTGATAATTAGTAGTTATTAAATAATACCTATTGAAATTTCTGCTATGAAAACATATTTAGAAAATATTAACTACAGTTGTGATATGCGTGTTCGGTAAAAATACCCTGCCATAAAAAACCAGCGAATCGCTGGTTTTTTATTTTTTAAGATTTATAAGATAGGACTGTAAAATCTTTTAGATCAAACTATATCGATCGGATAACACTAGTCATATTAACGTGAATCATCCTTCTAAGAAGACTTTAATAAGATTTCAGATAAATACTTCTATACACTTAAATTAATAAGTTCGTGGAGCTCGATAGGAAGTGAATGCATATAGAAATCAGAATCAGAAATAAAAGACTTATTTCTAAAATCCCACGCATAAAAAAAACACCCCCTGTCATTTGACAGGGGGTGTTTCGAATAATGAGCTGGCGATGACTTACTCTCACATGGGTA
>NZ_JBLVOM010000018.1:0-4380 GCF_053543775.1 Acinetobacter endophylla
AGACGGAATAAGGATTTAATCATTAAGCAGCATTGGATGGCTGCGTCGGAGTAGGTTTGATTTCGCCCTTGTTTGCCTTTTGATGGCGCATACCATTGCGTAGCAGGATCAAACCAAATGGCAATATTTCCGCGACTCATGAGTGCTCGGTTATATGCGGGCCAATTGGTTGTGCGGTAGATTTTGTGTGTAGGCTTCTTCATTTGAAAATTATATCGCTGAAAAACCCTTTACAGATAGGTTTGTGCAACAAAGCCGTTTCCGAGACATTGCCTTGATTGGCTTCAATTAATTTGATGGCTTCAGCTTTAAATTCTGTGGTGTAAGTCTTGTGTTTCTTGCTCATGGTAAACTCCTGATGAGTGTGTTTAGTTTACCAAGTTAAAACCTCCTGTTTTTTCAGCACACATCAGCCACGCGAATCGCTCGACTCAATATCGCGGCCGCTTGCCTGGCCTTCGCGGCTGCTGCAATAGTCCTATTTGCGTCCTTGTGAGTTGAGCCCCCACTAAAAACCCCGCCGAGGCGGGGTTTTTTTATGGCTATGTCCCAATACCGTGTTGCAAGGATGTTGCCGCTGACCGAAAACTGACCCAGTAGAGGCTGTTCTGCCGACTGAAAACTGACCCAGGTGTTCAACTGCTTCTGCTCAATTTTTGAGCAGGAGAACACAGGGTGATCAGTATGGAAATGATGGGCAAAATTCGCCGGATGTATTTCCGCGACAAGCTGTCGCTGCATGAGATAGCCAAGCGCACCGGGTTGGCGCGCAACACGATTCGCAAGTGGGTCAGAGCACCTGAGGCCAAGCCGCCGGTCTACCAACGCCGCGCGATCTTCAACAAACTCAGCCCTTTTCACGCCACGCTGGAGCAGGCGCTAAAAGCCGATTCGCTGCGGCCCAAGCAACAGCGGCGCAGTGCCAAGGCGCTGTTGGCGCAAATCAAAGCCGAAGGTTATGACGGTGGCTACAGCCAGCTCACCGCGTTTATCCGTGCCTGGCGAGGGGGACAGGGCAAGGCGTCGCAGGCCTTTGTGCCGCTGACCTTTGCTCTTGGCGAGGCGTTTCAGTTTGACTGGAGCGAGGAAGGCTTGCTGGTCGGCGGCATTTACCGGCGTATGCAGGTGGCACATCTGAAGCTGTGTGCCAGCCGTGCGTTCTGGCTTGTGGCGTATCCGAGCCAGGGCCATGAGATGTTATTTGACGCCCATACACGCTCGTTCGGCTCCTTGGGCGGCGTGCCGCGCCGGGGCATCTACGACAACATGAAGACCGCCGTCGACAAGGTCAATAAGGGCAAAGGCCGGGCGGTGAATGCGCGCTTTGCGGTGATGTGCGCGCATTACCTGTTCGATCCGGACTTCTGCAACGTCGCCGCTGGTTGGGAAAAGGGCATCGTTGAAAAGAACGTGCAAGACAGCCGCAGGCGTATCTGGCTAGACGCCCAGGACTGCCAGTTTCACTCCTTCGAGGAACTCAATGCCTGGCTGGGCCAGCGCTGCCGCGCGCTTTGGAACGAGCTGACGCACCCTCAATACAGCGGGCTGAGTGTGGCCGAAGTGCTGGAGTTGGAGCGCGCTGAACTGATGCCTGTGCCAGCGCCATTCGACGGTTACGTCGAGCGGCCTGCGCGGGTCTCCAGCACCTGCCTGGTCAGCGTCGGGCGCAACCGCTACTCGGTGCCGTGTGAGTATGCGGGTAAGTGGGTCAGCAGCCGTTTGTATCCGACGCGAATCGAGGTGGTGGCTGACGACGCGCTGATCGCCAGCCATGTCCGCTTGCTGGATCGCGACCAGGTCAGCTATGACTGGCAGCACTACCTCCCGCTGATCGAACGCAAGCCCGGTGCGCTGCGCAACGGCGCGCCCTTTGCTGATCTGCCGGCGCCGCTGCGTCAGCTTAAGCACGGTCTGGGGCGTCATGCCGGCGGTGACCGGATCATGGCGCAAGTTCTGGCTGCCGTACCGGTCGCCGGGCTCGATGCGGTGCTGGTGGCTGTTGAGCTGGTACTGGAAAGCGGCAGCCTGAGCGCCGAACACATCCTCAATGTCGTGGCGCGCCTGGCCGCGACCGAACCACCACCCAGCGTCGAAACCCACTTGTCGCTCAAGGAAGCCCCCGTCGCTAACACGGCGCGCTACGACCGCCTGCGTGGCCAGACCGAGGAGATCGGTCATGCGTGATTTGATGGCGGAACTCAAGGAGCTGCGCCTGCACGGCATGGCCACGGCCTGGGCGGAGTTGACTGCGCAGGGTGAGTCGAACACAGCCTCGTCCAAGTGGCTGCTCGAACACCTGCTGGAACAAGAGCACACAGATCGCGCCATGCGCTCGGTGAGCCACCAGATGAACATGGCCAAGCTGCCGATGCACCGCGACCTGGCCGGCTTCGACTTCAGCGCCTCCAGCGCAGACGCTCGTTTGATCAGCGAACTGGCCAGTCTGGCCTTTACCGACACCGCGCAGAACGTGGTGCTGATCGGTGGGCCTGGCACCGGTAAAACCCACCTGGCCACTGCGCTGGCCGTGTCCGGCATCACCCGGCACGGCAAGCGCGTGCGCTTCTACTCCACGGTCGATCTGGTCAATCTGCTGGAGCGCGAAAAGCACGACGGCAAAGCCGGGCGGATCGCCCAAGCTCTGCTGCGCATGGATCTGGTCATCCTCGACGAACTGGGTTATCTGCCCTTCAGCCAGGCCGGCGGTGCGTTGCTGTTTCACCTGCTATCCAAGCTGTACGAACACACCAGCGTGGTGATCACCACCAACCTGAGCTTCGCCGAATGGTCGAGCGTGTTCGGCGACGCCAAGATGACCACCGCCCTGCTGGATCGGCTGACCCACCACTGCCACATCGTCGAAACCGGTAACGAGTCCTATCGCCTGCAACACAGTAGCTTGGCGGCCCAGGCCAAGATCAAATCACGGGAGCGAAAGCGTAAGGGCGGCCAGGAACCGGAGGACGATGAGCCGTTCTGATTTCATGGCGACGACGGCCTGCTACATGGCTGCGTGTGGCAGGTCTTAAACAACTGAACTGGGCTAGCGAAGGAGTGGGGGCAACAGCAGCTGCGCTGGTAGACTTATCCACAGTTGCTGGTAACAAAATCAGCAATCCGCCCTGGGTCAAATTTCAATCGGCAGGGTGGGTCAATTTTCCATCAGCGCCAACACACTAAGCAACCATCAGAAAATTTTGACTGTACGCCAAAAAATTCGCATCTACCAGCATCTAAACAGGCGTTGTTGATTATCATAAAACACTGACACTGTATTATATAATCGTGCTTTTGTGTTATTTTTTTAATATTTACTGATTACGTACTTGCTTAACCACTCAGTTGCGCTAGAATTAATAGACGCGAAATTTAAATCTCTAATTTTCCAACACTTAGTAAAACCTCGTTTGCCATCCCACTACCATTGTAGGAGCAAATCAGGAGACATAAAAAATTAGCGGTAGCGTGCCTGGCCCTCTAGATAAGTATTGGAGACTGTAATGAAGTTTGAAAAGTCACAGACAGCAATCGACCACCTGACTCCCGAGCAACACCGAATTACCCAGGAGGCGGGCACCGAAAGGCCCTTCACGGGCGAGTACAACGACAACAAGGAGCCTGGCATCTACGTCGACATAGTGTCGGGAGAGCCACTGTTCGCTTCGACGGACAAGTTCGATTCGGGTACTGGCTGGCCCAGCTTCACCAAGCCGATCGTTTCGGCAAACGTGAACGAGGTGCGGGACAGCGCACACGGCATGGTCCGGACGGAGGTCAGGTCAGTACACGCAGACAGTCATCTCGGCCATGTGTTCCCCGATGGTCCTTCCGACCGCGGCGGTCTGCGGTACTGCATCAACTCAGCGTCCCTTCGCTTCATCCCGCGCGACGAGATGGAGTCCGAGGGATACGGTGAATATCTCGATCAAGTAGAGGAGGCTTAACATGCATCAGCGCGCTGTTCTCGCAGGAGGATGTTTCTGGGGCATGCAGGATCTGATCCGCAAGCGGCCCGGCATCATCTCGACCCGTGTGGGTTACACGGGCGGCGATATTCCGAACGCCACGTATCGTAATCACGGCACGCATGCCGAGGGGATCGAGATTGTCTTCGACCCGACAGTGACGAGCTACCGGAACATCCTGGAATTCTTCTTCCAGATCCACGATCCGACGACGCTGAACCGCCAGGGCAATGATCGTGGGCTCTCCTACCGGTCGGGCATCTATTATGTCGACGAGGAGCAGAAGCGCGTCGCCGAGGATACGATCGCCGATGTGGATGCCTCGGGGCTGTGGGATGGCAAAGTGGTGACCGAGGTCCAGCCGGTCGGCGAGTTCTGGGAGGCCGAGCCCGATCACCAGGATTATCTGGAGAAG
>NZ_JBLVOM010000019.1:0-1895 GCF_053543775.1 Acinetobacter endophylla
CCGAGCGCCACCTTTGAAACAGGGGTGAGTGCGATCAAGTATGACACCCGCTACTACAGCAACGACAAAGACCACATAAACAATTTGATTTAACAGCCACCTTCGGGTGGTTTTTTAATGCCGGAGAGAAACATGGCTGATCAAGTATTAACGAAGCAAAAATTAATTAATGCTGATGAAGATATTGGCGATCTTGAGGAAGTGCTAAACGGCCCACCAGGAAAACTCATTAAGACCCGACTGGGTCGTGAGGTTTATACATTAGCCAGCGTTCCGCAAATCAACACTATGACGCGCGAAGAAGTTACTGCGGCAGTCGCACCAAAAGCCAATAAGGCCGATGTTGATAGCGCGCTTTCAAACCTAAGCACCACTGCAAATAAATATTATCCAACCTTAGATGCTGCAAATGCTGATATTGCAAATATTGCATTAAATCAGTCTGTAACAATTGGTGAAGAAGTAAATAGTGGTCTTTGGGAAAAGAAAACAACAGACGCAACAAGTCTAACTAAAAGCCCTTATGATCCACTGACGCAGGCAAAATCGTATACTGATGCTGCTGTCAACGAGCTTGGAATCTCAAGCAACGAAAATTCAGATATATCAATTGCAATTGTTGATAAAAACGATAAACGAACGTGGCTAGAAGCTGATGCGTCTGGAAAGCCGACTAATTACAGTAAGTCGCTTATTTTAGACAAAATTGACCCAGAAGTTTCTTCTAAAATACAAGCTGCTGTTGCTGAGGTCGGTATTGAGCAGATAGCTTCTTCCGATTTATCTGTGGCAATCGTGGATTCTCAAGACCGTAGAACATGGCTAGAAGCTGATGCGTCTGGAAAGCTGACACAATATTCAGCAAAATGCATTAAAGATGCCATAAATTTAGCTTCTTACGCATCCCCATCAAAATTCAAAAGTTCATATCAATCAACTGAAATAAAAACGGTTTCCGGTCCTGATATTGTTTGTTGGGGTGATTCGATGACTCAGGGGGCAGGTGCTACGGGTGGAAATGCGCCTTATCCTCAAGCTCTTCAGCTACTGCTCAACAATGCAGGCATTAGCGCAACAGTTAGAAACTCAGGGTGTGGCGGTGAAACATCATTTACGATTGCGGCGCGGCAAGGTGGAAATCCGATGCGTCTGTATGCTGAAAGTGGTGTGATTCCTGCGTCACCAACAGCCGTAAAAATAGTGATGCTTGATAATAACGGCAAGCCGATTCGACCATTGGTTCAAAAATCAGGGATTCCTGGACAGGATAGCAGTCTTTGGTTTGATGGCGCGATTGCAGGCATTAAAGGTAGATTGGCTATTGTAAAGCCTAACGGAGCAAGTTCAGCGTGGGATAATGCAAATTATTACACATTTACGAGAGCTGAAGCGGGTGCAGAAGTAATTCTGAATCGTCCGACACCGTTTTATCTTGATTTCGCTGAAGCGAGACGCGGTGATATTGCTATTATCTGGACAGGTCAAAACAATGAAACTCCGTCTGAGTATATTATCGCAGATAACAATGCGATGATTAATCATTTGAATACAGCGATTAAGCGATATTTAGTAATTAGCCGCCCAAAACCATATTTAGACTTAGCAGCGCAGATTTCAGATGAAGAAAAACTCTATTTAGCGTATGGCTCAAGATTTATCAATGTTCGCAAGTATTTGATTGAATATGGCTTAGCTGATGCTGGAATCACACCGACAGCACAGGACACTGCCGACATTGCAGCAGGGCTAGTCCCGTCATCATTGCGCTCAGATGGGACACATTTTAACAACGCAGGATATGCAGTTGTTGCAAAAATCGTATTTGAAAGACTTAAACAATTAGGGTGGGTATAAACATGACTACAATCATTCGTCTTAAACAATCAATTAACAAT